>NZ_SIJL01000003.1 GCF_004307015.1 Thermus thermamylovorans | reverse complement strand
AAATGTGGTGGCCAATTACAGCCTCTTGGCAAAGGGAGGGCCCCGTGGTATAAAGGAGGGGTATGCCCTTCGGGGCCAGTGCCCACGGAAGCGGGGAGTGAGGGTCCTCCCCCGCCTTTTCGTGTGGACGCGCGCGAGATGCGCCCGCCTTCCCTAGGGGAGGCGCGTAAGGAGGAAAGAGGCGGCATGGAAGAAAAGGCGACCCAGGTCAGCGGAGCTAGCCCGACCCCGGAAACGTTCAGCATGGAGGAGGCCTTGCAGGAGGCCGAGGCCCGCCTGGAGCGGCGGGTGCGTCCCGGCCAGATCCTGATGGGCAAGGTGGTTCTGGTGGGTTCTGAGGGCGTGGCGGTGGACGTCGGCGCCAAGACGGAGGGCATCATCCCCTTCAACCAGCTCACGGAAAAGCCCCTTACCGAGGAGGAGCTCAAGGGGCTCCTCAAGCCGGGGGACCCGGTGCGGGTCCAGGTGCTCCGGGTGGACCCCGAGACCGGGCAGATCCTCCTCTCCCGCAAAAAGGTAGAGGCCACGGAGCACTGGGACCGCCTCCAGGAGCTCTACGAAAAGGGCGAACCCGTGACCGTCACCGTGAAGGAAAGGGTCAAAGGGGGCGTGGTCGCTGACCTGGACGGCGTGCAGGCCTTCATCCCTGCCTCCCAGCTGGACCTCCGGCGCACCCCCAACCTCGAGGCCTACGTGGGCCAGGAGATCCTGGCCAAGATCATCGAGTTCCACCGCAAGAAGGGGCGGGTTCTCCTCTCCCGCCGGGCGGTCTTGGAGGAGGAGCAGAAGCGGGCCAAGGAGGCCTTCTTCCAAAGCCTAAGCCCCGGCCAGGTGGTGGAGGGCGTGGTGGTGGAGGTCACCGACTTCGGCGCCTTCGTCAACCTGGGCCCGGTGGACGGCCTCGTCCACCGCTCCGAGATCACCTGGGGCCGCTTCGGCCACCCCCGGGAGGTCCTGCACAAGGGGCAGCGGGTGCGGGCCCAGGTGGTCTCGGTGGACCCGGCCAAGGAGCGGGTGAACCTCTCCATCAAGGCCCTCATCCCCGACCCCTGGACCACCGTGGCGGAGAAGTATCCCGTGGGCAGCCGGATCCGGGGCAAGGTGGTGGGCCTCACCCCCTTCGGGGCCTTCGTGGAGGTGGAGCCGGGCCTCGAGGGGCTCATCCACATCTCCGAGCTCTCCTGGACCAAGCGCCCCAAGCACCCCTCCGAGGTGGTGAAGGAGGGAGACGAGGTGGAGGCGGTGGTCCTCAGGCTGGACCCCGCCGAGCGCCGCCTCTCCCTGGGCCTCAAGCAGACCCAGCCCGACCCCTGGCAGCTTCTCACCGAGAAGTACCCCCCGGGGACCGTGGTCCAGGGCCGGATCACCGGGATCACCGACTTCGGGATCTTCGTGGAGCTGGAGCCGGGCATGGAGGGGCTGGTCCACGTCTCCGAGCTGGACCACACCCGGGTGGAAAACCCCGCCGCCCTCTTCAAAAAGGGGGCCGAGGTGGAGGTGGTGGTCCTCCACATCGACCCCGTGGAGCAGCGCATCTCCCTCTCCCGCAAGCGCCTTTTGCCCCCTCCGCCCCCCAGGGAGGAGGAGCGCCCCCGCCGGGCCAAGGGCAAGGAGGCCCGGGCCAAGAAGAGGCCCACCCCGCGCCGCGAGGAACGCCGGGAGTACGAGTACGGGGCCGTGGCCGAGTACAACCTCTACGACGCCTCCGCCGTCCCCGCCGCCAGCGCCAGCGTGAAGCTGGGGGACCTCTACGGGGACCTCCTGGCCAGCCTGGGCCTGGAGGAGGAGAAGCCCGGCTAGGCCCCCGGTAGGCCCGGCACCCCCGGGGGCTCCCCGGGGGTTTGCCCTTGCGAGGGCCGCCCCCCCGCGGGAAGGGCCCAGGGGGGGACGGCTTTCGCGTCCCTCGCCCTTTCCCCGGCCTTTGGCCAGGGATCAGGCGGCCCCGGGCTCCTTCTCCTCGGCCTTGCCGTAGAACACCCGCATCAGGGCGTAGGACAGGAAGAAGGTGAGGAGAGGCCCGCCCAGGACCAGGGTCCAGAGGACGGCGTTGTTCCCCAGGATGGAGCCCTGCTGCTGGAAGTCGATCTTGTACCCCGCCAGGGTGGCCATGAGGAAGAAGACCAAGAGGGCCAGGATGGCGCTGGTGCGCACCGGGTGCTCCGAGGGCAGCTCCAGGTAGCGCATCTTGTCCTTGCGGGTGTCCACGAAGGGCAGGAGGATGGCCACCACCGCCAGGATCCCCGGGATCAGCACCCCGCCGATGAACTCCGGCCCGATGACGGCCCCGAAGAGCTGGAACTGCCAGGTGGCGGGGATGATCTGCAGGAGGCCGAAGAGCCAGAGGAAGTACCAGTCGGGCTTTACCGCAGGGGTTTCGGGGGTGGGGGGCCCGAAGGCCTCTACAGGATGGGCCAGGAAGGCCCCGGCAAGGACGGCCATGATCCCCACGTAGAGGGCGAAGAGGATGCCCATCATCACCAGCTGCTGGGGGTACATGGGCACCCCCAGGATCTTCCCCGGGGCCACCCGCTCGGCGTAGCGGGGCTGGGTGTGCTTCTGCTTGACCATGATGGCCAGGTGAAGCCCGATGAGAAGGGCGAGGAGTAGGGGCAGCCAGAGCACGTGGAGGCTGTAGAGCCGGGGGATGGCCCGGTCCGAACCGGGAAACTCCCCGCCGAACATCACCTCCGCCAGGGCCCCGCCCACCCAGGGTATGGAGGCGGCGATGCCGTAGCCGATGCGGGTGGCGGTGACGGCATAGTTGTCGTAGGGCAGGGCGTAGCCGGTGAAGGCGGTGACCACCGCCAGGCCCAAAAGGGCCAGGCCCACCAGGTAGTTGAGCTCCCGGGGCTTCTTGTATGCCCCCGTGAGCAGGATGCGCAGGAGGTGCAGGAAAGCTGCGGCGATCATTACGTGGGCCGACCAGTGGTGCAGGCTGCGGATCACCGCTCCGAAGGGAAGGCTGTCGATGTAGAGGATGCTGGCGTAGGCCGCGGGCACGGTGCGGCCATCGGCCAGGGTCACGGGGCGGGTGGAGGGCTCGTAGTTCAGGGTGAGAAAGACCCCGGTGAGGACCAGGACGATGAAGGCGAAAAGGGTGATCTCCCCCAGGAAGAAGGAGTGGTGAACGGGAAAGGCCTTGCGCAGAACCTTTTGGTAGAAGCCGGAGAGGTCTAGGCGCTCGTCCAACCACTTGTACATGGGCTCCCTCCTAAACCTGGCGGCAGCAGGCCCTCTGGGCCCGGACACCCACCTCCCCCAAGAACTCCCCGGCGGCCACCAGGAGGCCGCCTTCCTCCCGGAGGGGGAGCTGGGGCACGGGCCGGGGCACAGGGCCGGCCAGGACGCGGGCACCCTGGGCCAGGTCGTAAAGCCCGCCGTGGCAAGGGCAGAGGCCCGCCCGGCGGTCCGCCACCCACTGGCTGATGATGCAGCCCAGGTGGGTGCAGACCGCGGAGTAGGCGATGACCCCCTCCACCCCGTGCTGGGCCACCTCCGGGGAGAGCTCCTCCGGGGGATAGCGTACCACCAGGACGGTGTTCTTGGCCTCGCCGCTCTTCACCACCCGGGTCCTGGGGTCCATGGGGTAGGCCAGGACGAAGGGGTCCCCGGGCTTCAGCTCCTCCAGGGGGATGGGCCGAGGCTCCCCCCCCGCCTGGGCGTAGACCAGGATGTCCCCGGGTTTCAAGGGCTCCCGCTCGGGGGTGGCCTCCACCCGGGGGCGGAGGCTGGCCCCCACGTAGAAAGCGGAAACCAGGGAAAGGCCGATGCCGGTGCCGATAGCGGTCTTGAGGAAAAGCCGCCTCCGGGATGTGCGCAAGCGGATCTCGCGCTCGTCCATGCCCCACCTCCCTACCAGGGAAACTCGCTCTTCTCCCCCTCGGTGACGACCTCTTCCCGCCCGAAGAAGCGGCGGTAGAGGCCGAAGAGCCCCCCCACCACCAGACTGATGGCCCCGAAGATGAGGCCCTGAAGCCAGGTGGGGTTGTGGCCGGTCTCGGCCGAATAGACCAAAAGGCGCACGAAGAAACCGGAAAGGGCCGTGAGGAGGAGGACCAAGACCACCCCCGCAGCCACCGGAGCGGTGGCCGGGATGGGAAAATGGCGCCCCGGGCGGAGCTCTATCCCTTCCAACCAATAAGAGATCAGGCCGATGAGGCCGTAGAGGAGGAGAGCCGCCCCAAAAGCCATGAGCCCGATCTGGCCCACGGAGAGCTCTTCAGGGGTATGGCCCTGCAGGCGAGCGATGTGAACCCCATTCAGATAAGCCATGTAGAAGAGGCCCGCAGCCAGGATCAGGGCAAAGGTGGGAAGGACCGGGTCGTTGCGGTACACGGCCCCTCCTCACTCCACGGGGCCGAAGGCGTTGCCCCAGCTGTTGCGGATAAAGGTGGCTACGGCCTTCAGCTCCTCCTCAGAAAGCCCTGCTCCCACAGGGGGCATGGCCCCGCGGCCGTTTCGGGTAACATCGATGACCATCCCCGCGTCCCGGAGGTTAGGGTTCCCTGCCAGGGCAGGCATGACCGGAGGGATGCCCTGGCCGGCCGCCCCGTGGCAGGCGGCGCAGAGCTGGGCGTAGATGCCCTCCCCTAGGGCCATCACCTCGGGATCCACCTCGGCGGCTACCGGGGCCGCCGTCTCCCCGTGGGCCGCCCCCTCCTGGGCGGGCGGGGCTACCTGGGCCACGATGGCCTCCGTGGCTGGGGAGAGGGCGAAGTAGGCCCAGATGCCGCCCAGGAGGACCACCGAGGCCACCACGTACCAGATGGGGTTGAAGCGCACGGGCTCCACGGGGAGTTCGGGCTCGCCCACCGCCAGGCGCAGCTCGAGGGTGCCCGAGACCTCCCCCCCCTCGTCCACCCCTAAGACCAAGACGTCCGGGTAGTTGTTGACCGTGAAGGGGATCTCGCGTATCTCCCGGCCTCCGCCGCGGAAATGGGCGATCACCCGCAGGACGTGCTCCCCGTCAGGAATGCCCTTGGTGTCCAGCTTGAGCCGGTAAGGGGGCTCCCGGAGCACCGCCAAGGGTTCGCTGGCCCCATCCAGGTATACCTCGATCCGGTCTACCACCATTCTGCCTCCCTTTTGTGAAGAGGGGCGCAAACCCCCACTTCACCACTATAAGCGTACCCCGGCAAGGACAGATGTCCCCCAAGGGGCTAGGGTGCCAGGAGGCTTTGCAAGCGGGAAAGGCTCCGCCGCACCCCTTCCGGACCTCCGGTCACTTCCAGGGCAGCGGTTCCGGGGAAGCCCCGCAGCCCATCGATCAGCTTTTCCCAGGGAACCGCCCCGGCCCCCACGGGCAGGTGGTCATCCTTCTGCCCGTGGTTGTCGTGAAGGTGCAGGTGGAGGAGGCGTGGCCCCAAAGCCTCTTGGTAGAGGCGAGGCCCCCGAGAACCCAGCTCCACCAGGGCGTGGCCCACGTCCAGGCAGAAGCCGTACTGGGGAAAGCGGGTGAGGAGGGCCCCGAGTTCCTCGGGGCCCCGCAAGAGGTCCCCCTCGGCAAGGGCCAGGTTCTCCAGGGCAACGGGAAAGGGCAAGGGGAGGAGAGCGGCCAGGGTCCTCTCCAGGGCCTCCCGGGCCAGCTCCAGGGCCACCGGGTGGCGCAGGGGTACCTGGCCGGTGTGGAGGACGCCCACCTTGGCCCCTAGGGCTTCCCCGAACTCCAGGGCCCGCTTAAGGCGCTCCTCGGAGAGGGCCCGGACGCTGGGGATGAGGCTCGCCGGGTTCATCTCCACGAAGGGCAGGTGCAGGGTAAAGCCCACCCCCAAGGCCTCCCCCGTGGCCCGGAGGGCCTTGGGGTCGGGGAGGGGCAGGGCCTCGTGCAGGTCGTAGGCCACCTCCAGGTCCAACCCCAGCTCCGCCGCCAGGCGGAAGGCCTCCTCGTAGCCCATGGCCGCGTTGAAGGGACTGAAGGCGAGCCGCATGCTCCCATATTAGGGCCCCACCCAGGTGGGCCCTAGCGGATGGCCTCCGCCTTTTTCTGGGCCTCCTCCAGGGCTCTTCCCGGCGGCAGCCCGCCCTTCAGGCTCCGCTCCAGGGCCTCGGCCAGCACCCCCGCCCAGGCGAAAAACTGGGGATGGCGGGGCCGCTCCTGGGCCACGGCGATCTGCTCAAAGGCCACCCGGCGGAAGGGGTTCTCCCGGTAGAAGCCCTCCAGAAGGGGCAGGGCCGAGCGGCGCACGGGCACGTAGTAGCTGGCCTCCACCCAGCGGGCCACGTTTCCGGGCTCCATCAGGTAGCGCCAGAACTCCAAGGCCCCCCGCACCTGGGCCTCAGAGGCCCCCTGGAGGACCACCAGCTGGGCCCCGCCCAAGGGCACCCGCCCCCCCTCCTCCCGGGGCACGGGGGCCACCCCCAGGGCGAAGGCAAAGGCGAAGTTCTCGGCGGCAGGCCAGTTGGCGATGGAGGCCATGACCATCATCCCCCGGGTGCGCACGAAGTCCAGCTGGGCGAAGGTGGCCTCGGCCATGCTGCGCACGGAAAGGGCCCCGGCCCGCTCCAGCCGCAGGAGCATCTCCAGGGCCTCCTGCACCTCCCGGGAGAGGAAGTTGGGCCTCCCATCGCGGATCAGGCTGCCCCCACGGGAGGTCACCATGGCCTCGAAGAGCCAGGCCTGGGGGTCGGTGACGAAGATGAACCCCCGGGCTTGCCTGGAGGCCAAGGCCCGGGCCGCCTCCTCGAACTCCCGCCAGTTCCGGGGCGGGCGGAGGCCCCGGGCCCGCAGGGCGTCCAGGTTGTAGAAGAGGACCGGGGTGGAGGTGTTCAGGGGCAGGCCAAAGCGCCGCCCGTCCACCACCCCGTAGTTCCAGGCGGGCTCGAAGAGGTCCTCCAGGAAGGCCCGGTCCAGGCTCAGGTAGGGGTCCAGGGCCAGGGCGCGCCCCTCCGCCACCAACCGGGGGAAGAAGGCGATCTCCGCCTGGAAGAGGACCGGCTGCCCCCCCACCCGCAGGGCGGCCACCAGCCGGGTCTCCGCGTCCCGGTAGCTCCCCACGTACTGGGGCACCACCCGGTAGAGCCCCTGGCGGGCGTTGAACTCCTGGGCAAAGGCGGAGAGGAGCCTGCCCGCGGGGCCATCCATGGAGTGCCAGAAGGTCACCTCCGCCTGGGCCAGGGCGGGGGCCAGGAGGAGGAGAAGGCCTAGCAGCTTGGCCATGAGGGGATTGTACCACCGGGCCTGTCAGAAGGGGGTCAGCGCCGCTCCACCGCCAAGGCCTTGCGCTGGGCCTCCTCCAGGGCCTGCTGGGGGCGCATCCCCCCCTTGAGGCTCCGCTCCAGGGCCTCCTCCAGGAAGCCGTACCACAGGACCATCTCCGGGTCCTGGCTCCAGGGGCGGCCCGCCTGGGCCTGGGCGAAGACCCCCCGCCGCTCGGGGTCCAGCAGGAAGTCCCCGAGCTCCCGCTCCGCCTCCTTGCGGAGGGGCAGGTACCAGGTGGCGCGCACCCACTCCGCCTGCCTCTTGGGCTCCAGGAAGTGGAGCCAGAAGGCCACCGCCCCCCGGGCCTGCTCCGGGCTTGCCCCCCGCAGGACGGCGAGGGCCGCCCCCGAGAGGGGCACCGCCCCCCCTTCCCGCCGGGGCAGGGGGGCCATGCCCACCTGGAAGGGCAAGGAGGTCTGGGCGAGGACCACGGGGAGGGCGGTGGTGGGCCCGACGCCCATGAGGGCCTTGGTGCGCAGGAAGTCGGCCACGGCGAAAGGGGCTTCCGCCAGGTTCCGGGCCTGGGCGTGCCCCCTTTGCACCATGCGGTGGAGCATCTCCAGGGCCTCCACCGCCTCCTTGGAGGTGAAGGCGGGCAGGCCGTCCCTCACCAGGCTCCCCCCCAGGCTCATCACGAGGGCGTTGAAGGTCCAGATGTCCGTGGCCAGCACCAGGCCCTTGGTGGTGCGGCCCGTGAGCCTTCCCGCCGCCTCCTCCAGCTCCGGCCAGGTGCGGGGGGGGCGGAGGCCTCGAGCCCGGAAGGCGTCCCGGTTGTAGTAGAGGGCGGGCACGGAAAGCCCCAAGGGGAGGCCGAAGGTCTGCCCCCGGACCTGGATCGTGCGCAGCATCTCCGGGTAGAGGTCCGGGGGCACCCCCTGCAGGTAGGGGTCCAGGGAGAGGGCCGCCCCCTCCTGGGCCAGGCGGGGCAGGAAGGAGAGCTCCCCGTGGAAGAGGACGGGGGCTCCCCCGGCCCGGAGGGCAGCGAGGAGCTTCACCCCGGCTTCCCGGTAATCCCCCACGTAACGGGCCTCGATCCGGTAAGCCCGCTGGGACCCGTTGAAGCTCCTTATGGCCTCCTCCAAAACGGCGTTCCCCGGGGGGCCGGCGGTGTGCCAGAAGGGGATGGCCACCTGGGCCTGGGCCAGGGGGAGGAAGGCCAGGAGGGCCAGGGAGCGGGCCCCGGCCACCGCCAGGGAGAGGAGGGCCCTCATGTCCCTGAGGTTACCTTAACAGGGGATGAGAAACCGGGGAGGGAAAGGTCAAGGGCCTTAAGGAAGGGCAGGGCCCTCCCGTAAAGGGCCGCCCGGGCCTCCAGGAAGCCCCGCCAGATCCCTGGGCTCAGGAAGCCCGGGGGGAGGAGCTCCGGGGGCAGAAGGGGGTCCAGAAAGAGCACCTTGCGCATCTCGTGCACCAGACGGGTGAGGGCGCGGAAGGCCTCCTCGGGCCCCTCCGGCGCCTCGTGGGGGAAGAGCCTGCGGTAGTGCACCTCGGCCCGCTCCAGGGGGAAGGCCCGGAGGAGTTCCTCCCGGCTCCCCAGGTGCTCCCCCCGGAAAAGCTGGGCGGGAAGGCCGTAGAAGGCGAGCAGCTCCCGGGTGGCCTCGAGGTCCACCCCCGCCCCCAGGTAGACCCCGCTTTGCAGGCTGCCGTAGCCCAGGAGGGCCATCTCCCGCCGGAAGCGCTCCCGCTCGCCCCTTTCCCTGGGCCCCTCCGGCAGGACCAGGGTGAAGCGGCCGTCCCAGGGGGCCGGGGCCTCGTACAGGCGCCTGCGCACCTGGCGCACCTGCCAATAGACCCGGTCGGAGAGGGCGTAGAACGCCACCCGCCCCTCCCTCTGGGGCAGCACCCAGCCCCGGCGGGCGCTCCGGGAGAGGGCGGCCCGCACCGCCGCCTCGGAGAAGCCCAGGGCCTCCATCATGGCGACGAGGTCCCGCACCCGGGCCCGCCTTTCCGGGTAGATGTATTCCACAAACAGGGTGAAGATGGTGGACCTGGCGCGCATCAGAAGGAGGGTTCCAAAAGGCGCTCCCTGTATTCCCTAAGGGCGGCCTCGAGGAAGCTGGCCAGGGGCATGGCCCCCAGGTTCCCGCGGTGCCGCCTGCGCACGCTCACCGTGCCCTCGGCCCTTTCCCTCTCCCCCACCACCAGGACGTAGGGCACCTTCTGCACCTCCGCGTCCCGGATCCGGGCCTGCATGCGCTCGGGGCGGAGGTCGGCCTCGGCCCTGAGGCCCGCCTCCTTGAGCCTAAAGACCACCTCCTGGGCGTAGTCCTCCTGTTTTTCCGAAACCGGCACCACCACCACCTGCACCGGGGCGAGCCACAGGGGGAAGTCCCCGGCGAAGTGCTCGATGAGGATGCCGATAAAGCGCTCCAGGGAGCCGAAGGGGGCGCGGTGGATCATCACCGGGCGGTGCTCCTCCCCGTCCGGCCCCACGTAGGTGAGGCCGAAGCGCTCGGGGAGGTTGTAGTCCACCTGGATGGTGCCGAGCTGCCACTCCCTGCCCAGGGCGTCCTTGACCACGAAGTCCAGCTTGGGGCCGTAGAAGGCGGCATCCCCCGCCTCCAGGGTGTAGTGGAGGCCGGCCTCCAGGGCGGCCTCCTCGATCTGCCTTTCCGCCAAGGTCCACTTGGCTTCGTCCCCCACGTACTTGTCGCTTTTGGGGTCCCGGGTGCCGATGCGGGCGCGGAAGTCCTTGAGGCCCAAGGTGGCGAAGACCTTCAGCACCAGGTCCAGGACCCCCAAGAACTCCGCCTTCACTTGCTCCGGGGTGCAGAAGAGGTGGGCGTCGTCCTGGGTGAAGCCCCGCACCCGGGTGAGGCCCAGAAGCTCCCCCGCCTTCTCGTAGCGGTAGACGGTGCCGAACTCGGCGAGCCTCAGGGGCAGCTCGCGGTAGGAGCGGCGCTTGTGGGCGTAGATGCGGACGTGGTGGGGGCAGTTCATGGGCTTGAGGAGGTATTCTTCCTCCTCCCCCCGCTCCTTAAAGCTTATGGGGGGGAACTGGCTTTCCGCGTAGTAGGGGTAGTGGCCGCTGGTCCGGTAGAGCTCCAGGCCGCCGATGTGGGGGGTGGTGACCAGCTGGTAGCCCCGCCTCACCTGCTCCTCCCGCATGAAGGCGATGAGCTCCTCCCGGATCACGTTCCCCTTGGGGAGCCAGAGCACCAGGCCCTTGCCCACCACGGGGTCGATGAGGAACAGCTCCAGCTCCCGCCCCAGGCGGCGGTGGTCGCGCCGCTTGGCCTCCTCCAGCTGCCAGAGGTATTCCTTAAGCTCCTCGGCGGTGCGGAAGGCCACCCCGTAGACCCGCTGGAGCATGGGCCGCCGTTCGTCCCCCCGCCAGTAGGCCCCGGCCACGTGGGTGAGCCGGAAATGGGGGGGGATGCGGCCCGTGGAGGGCACGTGGGGCCCGCGGCAGAGGTCGGTGAAGCCGTAGGCCTCGTCCCCCTGCTGGTAGAAGCTCACCTCCTCCCCCTCGGGCAGGTCCAGGATGAGCTCGGTCTTGTAGGGGTCCTTGCCCTGGTAGCGGGCCAGGGCCTCCTCCCGCGGGAGGACGAAGCGCCGCAAGGGGAGGTCCTTTTGCAGGATGGCCCGCATCCTCGCCTCGATGGCGGGCAGGTCCTCGTCGGAGAGGGGCTCGGGGGGATCGATATCGTAGTAGAAGCCCTTCTCGATCACCGGGCCCACGCCCAGCCTCACGCTTTCCGGGTCGTAGCCCTTCTCGGCGAAGTGTTCCCTCACCGCCTGGGCCAAGACGTGGGCCAGGGTGTGGCGGAAGAGGAGCTGGTACTCGGGGTCCTCCTCCGTGAGGAGGCGCACCCGGGCCCCCGGGGGGAGGGGCCTCAGGAGGTCGTAGAGCTCCCCCTCCACCAGGGCCCCCACCGCCCGCGGGGCCAGGGCGGGCTCGAGGGCCCGGACCACATCCCAGGCGGTGGCCCCCTCCCCCACCTCCAGCGGCTTGCCGTCCGGCAGGTAGACCACCATGGGCTCCACTATACCCGGTGGACGAGGGGGTTACCGCCGCCTCCGCCGCCTCGCCCCGGGGAGGGGCTCGGGGGCCTTCAGCCCCTGCAGGCGGGCCTCGAGGGCCCTGAGCTCGTCCCTGAGCCGCGCCGCCCGCTCGAAGTCCAAGGCCTCCGCCGCCTGCCACATGGCCAGCTCCAGCTCGGCGATCCGCTCCTTGAGGTCCTCGCTGGCGGGCTCGGGCAGGGGGGCTTCCTCGTACCCCTCGGGGCGGATGATGGCCCTGACCTCCTTCCGCACCGTCTCCGGGACGATGCCGTACTCCCGGTTGTAGGCCTCCTGCAGGGCCCTCCTCCGGTTCGTCTCCCGGATGGCCCGCTCCATGGCCTCGGAAACCCCATCCGCGTAAAGCCAGACCTCCCCCCTGGCGTTCCTCGCCGCCCGGCCGATGGTCTGGATGAGGCTCCGCTCGCTCCTGAGGAAGCCCGTCTTGTCCGCGTCCAGGATGGCCACCAGGGAAACCTCGGGGAGGTCCAGCCCCTCCCGGAGGAGGTTGATCCCCACCAGGGCGTCGAAGTGCCCCAGGCGCAGGTCCCGGACCAGGGCCTGGCGCTCGAAGGCGTCCAGCTCGTGGTGCAGGTAGCGGGCCCGCACCCCGTGCTCCTGCAAGAAGGCGGTGAGCTCCTCCGCCATCCGCACCGTGAGCACCGTGACCAGGGTCCTTTCCCCCCGTTTCGCCCGCTCCCTTATCCCCTCCATGAGGTCCAGAATCTGGTTCGCCGTGGGCTTCACCCGCACCAGGGGGTCCAGGAGGCCCGTGGGGCGGATGATCTGCTCCACGATGCGCCCCGAATGCGCAAGCTCAAAGGGCCCCGGGGTGGCGGAGACGAAGACCACCTGGGAAACCCGCTCCAAAAACTCCTCGAAGCGCAAGGGGCGGTTGTCCAGGGCGCTGGGCAGGCGGAAGCCATAGTCCACCAGGGTCTTCTTGCGCGCGTAGTCCCCCCGGTACATGCCCTGGAGCTGGGGCACGGTCACGTGGGACTCGTCCAGGAAGACCAGGAAGTCCTCGGGGAAGTAGTCCAGGAGGGTGTAGGGAGGCTCCCCCGGGGCCTTGCCCGTGAAGTAGCGGGCGTAGTTCTCCACCCCCGGGCAGGTGCCCATAACCCGGAGCATCTCCAGGTCGTAGAGGGTGCGCTCCTCGAGGCGCTGGGCGTAGAGCACCTCCCCCCTTTCCTCAAAGTAACGGACCCGTTCCCATAGCTCTTTCTCGATCTCCTTCAGGATCTCCTCCAGCCCCTCCGGGGAAAGGTAGTGGGTGGCGGGAAAGAGCACGAAGCCGGGAAGCTCCCTAAGCCTCTCCCCGGTGATGGGGTGCACCTGCAGGATGCGCTCCACCTCGTCCCCGAAGAGCTCCACCCGGATGGGCTCGGTGTCGTAGGCGGGGAAGATTTCCAGCACCTCCCCCTTGGCCCGGAAGCGGCCCGGGGTGAGGTCGATGTCGTTGCGCTCGTAGCCCAGCTCCAAAAGGCGCTCCAGGAGGGCCTCCCGGGGGTAGATCATGCCCCTTTCCACCACCAGGTTCCTCTGCCGGTACTCCCGGGGGTCCCCCAGGCCGTAGATGGCGGAAACCGAGGCCACCACGACCACGTCCCGCCGGGTGAGGAGGCTACGGGTGGTGGAGTGGCGGAGGCGCTCGATCTCCGGGTTGATGCTGGCGTCCTTCTCGATGTAGAGGTCCTTCCCCGGCACGTAGGCCTCGGGCTGGTAGTAGTCGTAGTAGCTGATGAAGTACTCCACGGCGTTTTCCGGGAAGAGCTCCCGGAACTCCGCGGCCAGCTGCGCCGCCAGGATCTTGTTGGGGGCCAGGACCAGGGCGGGCCGCCCCAGGGCCTCGATGGCCTTGGCCATGGTCACCGTCTTCCCCGTCCCCGTGGCCCCCAGGAGGGTGACGAAGCGCTCTCCATCCCTCAGGGCCTCCACCAGTTCGCGGGTGGCCTTGGGCTGGTCCCCCCTGGGCTCGGGGCCAAGGTAGCGGAAGGTCATCCCTCCCAGTCTAGGGGGCCTGGGGGGCGGAAAAAAGGGCCCCCGCCCTGTTGGGCGGGGGCCCTCCCGGCCCTCCGGCCTAGAAGCGCACGGTGTAGGTCACGCGGAAGGTGCGGGCGTGGTCGCCGGTATCCCTCAGGTACTCGCCGTAGTCCGCGCGGAAGTCGTAGTAGCGCCAGGTGACGTTGAAGCCAGCCAGGCTGCCGCTGGTACCGCCAGAGCCGGAGTAAAGCTGATCGTGGGCAGGCGAGAAGGCCTGGTCAAAGGCGCCCGTGGTCACGCTGGCCACGTTGCCCGCCCGGTACTGGGCGTAGCGGGCCTCGAGGCTGGAGCCCGGGAAGAGGAACTCGCCTAGGGCCAGGCCCAGACCCCACTTCAGCTCGGTAACCAAGGCACCGCCGCCAGCCTCGGTGCGCCGCCCCACCACCTCCCCAAGGACCCGGGGCTTGAAGGGCAGGCCCAGGGCGCCCAGGTCCGCGGAGGCCTGCACCCCGCCCTTGAGGGTCTCGTTATTGGAAACGCTCAGGTTGGGGTCGTTGTAACGGAAGACGATCCGGTCCAGGCTGAGAGGACCAAGGGCCAGCTTGTAGTCGCCAAAGACTGCCAGGCCAAAGGGGTTGCCCGGGGTCAGGGTATCGTACCGGCCCTGGAGGGTGAGGTTGAGGTCCTTCACCAGAGCATCGCGGGCCGCCCCGTCGTGGCGGAGCGTGGCGGTTACACCCGTGACTCCGGTGACGTTGGAGGGGATCTGGGTGGTCAGGTCAAAGTAGTTGGCCCCGCTGCCGTAGCTGGTGTCGTAGGCCACCCGCAGGCTGAAGCCGGAGAAGAGGGCGATGCGGCCAGCGACGCCCAGATCGGTGGTGAAGTTGCCCGGAGGCGCGTTGTAGGTGTTGTAGCTGTCGCCGTAGGCCTCCACGGCCACCGGACCCAGGGCGGCGGAGAGGTTGACACCTAGGCCGCGCTCGTCAGCCGGGTAAGGAGCAGGGGACTGGAAGCCCTGCACACCCCCGTAGTAGGCCCGGTGGGCCTCCGACATGCCTGCCACGCCGTTCGCGTAGTCAGGGTCGATGGCCCGGTAGTTGGCGCTCAGGCTGAGGGGGCCCACCTTGGCCTCGCCCCGCACGTAGTAGGCCCAGTCGGCCACCGCGGGATCAAAGTAGTCCTGGAAGGTGGTGCCCACAGCGGTCTTGGAGGTGACGAAGAGACCCCTCACGGTGAAGTCCCCGACCCTTAGACCGCCATCCAGCCCCAAGGCGGAGCGGGCTACAAAGTTGGGGTTGGTGACAGCGTAGCTCAGGGCCAGGTCCAACCCCTCGAAGGGCTTGATGGCCCCGCGGATGCCGAAGTAGTTGTTGACGAGACTGTTGGCCCCATCGCTCACCCCGGCCACCACGGTGACCGAGGGAGTGAGGGGAAGCTTGCTCCCGGTGAAGGTGGCCACCACGCCCTGGCGGGGGTCACCCACCGCGGGGTCGTTGTTCACGAAGAGGTAGTCGTTGAAGCGGAAGGAGCTGGCGGCGCGGCTGTAGGCCACGGTGAAGGCCTGGCCGTCCACAGTTCCCCGTACGCTGACCGCGTCAATACGGGCACGAGGGTCTGGGGATGCTACAAAAGTGGTTCCGTAGATGCCAAACCAGAGAGTGGCGCTGGCCTCGCTGACCGCCACCCCCGTGGCCGCGGGGGCGGTGTTCCTGACCCCGAAGGTAAGGGTAGCGATACCGCCGGTGAGGTTGCGGGTGGCCACGTCGGCCAGCTGCACGCTGGAGGCCACCTGGCTAGCACCGAACACCCCCGTGCTGAAGGGGGTGGCGAAGAGGCGGTCGATGTCAAAGGGAGCGGCAGCGGGCGGCGTAAGCACCACGGTGCCAAAGGTGGCCGTGAGGCTACCGGAGATGGTGTACTGCACCCGGGCGAGCTCGGCCACCCGCCCCTCGAGGGCCGTCACCTTCTCGGAGAGGTTCACCAGGTCGGAGCGGAGGGCGGCGGTGAACTCCTGCACCGCGGCCAGGTCCTCCCGGGTGGCGAAGGCCTCCAAGTCGATCTCCGGCGCCTCGGCCAGGGCCTTCTCCAGGGCGGTGACCCGGTCCTGCAGGGAGAGGACATCCTGGTTCAGGAGGACGGCCAGCTCGTTCAGGGCCTCGATGGCCTGGGCGTTGGCCTCCACCTGGGTGCGGAGGGCGGCCACATCGCCCCTGACCCCTTCCAGCTCCTCGGCCAGGGCTTCCAGCTGCTCCGCGAGCTGCTGGGCCTGGGCCAGGGCGGTGTCCGCAGCGATGGAGGCGGCCTCCACCCGGTCGGCGAGGTCCTGCAGGGCGGCGGGGTCCATGCCGGGCTCAGGCATGGGCTGGGCCCTGAGCTCCTCGATGAGGGCCTCCAGGCGGGCGATGTCCTCCTTGGTGGCCACGCTGTCCTCCAGGGCCGAGACCCGCACCCCCAGGGCGGCCAGCTCCGCCGCCAGCTCCTGCACAGCGTTCCGCACCGCCTCCAGCTCCTCGGGGGAGAGGGCCTCGAGGGTGGGGGAAACGCCCGCAGCCTGGAGCTCCTCCTCGATCTGCTGCAGGAGGCGGTAGATGATGAGGGCTGCCTGGTAGCGGGTGAGGTTCTCGTTGCCCCGGAAGGTGCCGTCGGGGAAGCCGATGATGATGCCCCGGGCCGCCAGGGCCTCCACCGCCTCCCGGGCCCAGTGGCCGGCGGGCACGTCGGCAAACTGGGCTAGACCGAAGCCCATGGAGAGCACGGTCAGTAGCCCTGCCAGCAGCATGACGAGCCTTTTCTTCATACGCCTTTACACCCCCTTCTAGGGTCTTTTCTTTTGGGGTAAGGGGGCCCAAGGTGAGTTGCCGCGTTTCCTCCCCCAGCCGCCTTCCCCAGGACGCACGGATAGCCTAGCGCCTTAGAGGCCAGGCTTTCCCCGCATCCGCGGGTATCATAAAAGGCTCACCTGGAACTTGTCAAGACCCCATGGGCGCGGAGGCCCGCGTCTTTCCTGTATTCCGAAGTCCCTATGGACAAACGCCCTGCCCCCGCCAACACCCCATGGGGAACCCTGAAGACCCCGCGCCCGCCGAGGGAAAGCGCCAGAGGCCCCTCCACCTCCCCAGGGGGCGGCGCGGGCAGGGAGACCCCGCCCTGGGGGCCTCAAGCCCAGGAGCCGGGGAGCCTCAGTGGGGATGGCCGCCCTCGTGGGCGTGGCCGTGGAGGAGCTCCTCCGGGCTGGCCTGGCGCACCCGCACCACCTCCACGGCGAAGTCCAGGTCCTTGCCCGCCAGAGGGTGGTTGAAGTCCACGGTGACCTCCTCCCCAAAGACCTCCACCACGGTGAGGGGCATGGGGTTTCCCTCCAGGTCCTGGGCGTAGAACTGGGCCCCGGGGACCACCTCGGCCCCCTGGGGGAAGGCGGAGAGGGGCACCACCTGCACCCCTTCGGGGTCGTGGGGGCCGTAGGCCTTCTCCGCGGGCACCCGGGCCTGGAAGCTCTCCCCTTCCTCGCGGCCTTCCAGCGCCTCCTCGAGGCCCCGGATCAGGTTGCCGCGCCCGTGCAGGTAGGAAAGCTCCCCCTGGTCCAAGACCTCCCCCTCCACCTGGAGGGTGTAGCGGATGGTCACCACCTTGTCCTGTTGCACCTTCATGTTCGTCCTTTCGCAAGCCAGGCTTGCTTTCCCCAGCTTAGCAGAGAGGAGGCGGGGGCGTGGCACCCACCCCCAAGGGGGACCCGGGGCGGCGCCCGGAGGAGGAGCCCAGCAGGCTTTTCCCGGTCCCCGGGCAGGGGGACCAAAGCGCGGGCCAGCTCCAGGAAGGTGAGGACCCGGGGCAGGGAGGGACCGGGGAGGCGGGCGAGGACGTTCTACCCCCAGATCTCCTCGGTCCGGGTGCGCACCTCCAGGAAGACCCCCTGGACGGTGAGGCCCTTGTAGCCTTCCGGCAGGCCTGGGCCCGGCACCGCCACCATGGGGCCCTCGAGGCGGGCTTCTGGGCTTCCCAGAAGGGCCCGGACGGCCCCCCACCTCCAGGGGGCTCCCCAGACCCCGGCTAGGGCCTCCACGTCGGCCCTTGCCCGCTCGGGAGAGAAGGCCAAGGCCAGAAGGGCTAACCCCAGGAGGAAGCCCCAAGGGCCAGGCAACGGACCGCCCCCCGCAGGGGAGGAAAGGGCCGGTTGCCCAGGGGCCCTAGGGCACACTGAGGCCCCAGGCCGCCTCCTTATAGTGGGCCTATGGGGGTGGAAAAGGTCATCGGCCAAACCCCGGTGGTGCGCCTCACGCGGGTGGTGGAGCCCGGCATGGCCGAGGTCTGGGTGAAGCTGGAGGGCCTCAACCCCGGGGGCTCCATCAAGGACCGCCCCGCCTGGTACATGGTCAAGGACGCCGAGGAAAGGGGCCTCCTGCGCCCCGGCTCGGGCCAGGTCATCGTGGAACCCACCAGCGGCAACACCGGCATCGGCCTGGCCATGATCGCCGCCAGCCGGGGCTACCGCCTCATCCTCACCATGCCCGCGCAGATGTCGGAGGAGCGGAAGCGGGTGCTCAGGGCCTTTGGCGCGGAGCTCGTCCTCACCGACCCCGCCCGCAGGATGCTGGCCGCCCGGGAGGAGGCCCTGAGGCTCAAGGAGGCGCTTGGGGCCTTCATGCCCGACCAGTTCGCCAACCCCGCCAACGTCCGCGCCCATTACGAGACCACGGGGCCCGAGCTTTTAGCCGCCCTGGAGGGGCGCGTGGACGCCTTCGTCTACGGCTCGGGCACCGGGGGGACGATCACCGGGGTGGGCCGCTACCTGAAAGAGCGCCTCCCCCAGGTGAAGGTCTACGCGGTGGAGCCCGCCCGCTCCAACGTCCTCTCCGGCGGGAAGATGGGCCAGCACGGGTTCCAGGGGATGGGCCCGGGCTTCATCCCCGAGAACCTGGACCTAGGCCTCCTGGACGGGGTGATCCAGGTCTGGGAAGAGGAGGCCTTTCCCCTAGCCCGCAGGCTCGCCCGGGAGGAGGGGCTCTTCCTGGGGATGAGCTCGGGAGGGATCATCTGGGCGGCGCTCCGGGTGGCGCAGGAGCTTGGCCCCGGAAGGCGGGTGGCCTGCATCAGCCCCGACGGGGGTTGGAAGTACCTCTCCACGGCCCTGTACGCGGAGGATTAGCGCCGGATCACCTGGGCGTCCCGGGGGTAGCGCCTGAGGTCCTGAGGCCTTAAGGAAGCCCTGCGGAACTCCGCCACGCCAAGGTCCGCCAGGACCACCCCCGCCTCGTCCCGGAAGACCAGGCGCAGGGGGCGAGGGTCGGCCTTGAGGACGTAGAGCTCCAGGGTGGCGAACCCCTGCCCCTCCTTGGCCTGGCCCAGAAGCCGCCAGGCCACCCCTTCGGGCAGGCGCTCCTCCCCCAGGAGGCGGAAGCCCACCCTTTCCAGGAGGGCCCCCGGGTCCACCAAGGCCTGGGGGCTCAGGCCCAGGCCCTGCACCTGGGCCCGCTCCTTGGGGGTGACGATGAGCTGGTTGGTGAGGTAGAGGTAGTTCCAGACCTCCCGCTCGGTGATGACGGTGAAGTTCCCCTCCAGGGAGCCCGGGCGCTGGAACTCCAGGCGGAAGAGGTTCTCCCGGGGGATGGCGAGGACGCGCACGCGGAGCTCCTCCCGACCCATGGGCCCCTGGAAGGTGCCCTGTAGGGTGGCCTGCCAAGGGTCCTGCAGGTTCCTGGCCACGCGGTCCAGGATTTCCCCCGCGGACTGGGCCAGGGCCAAGGCCAAAAGAAGAGCCAAGCCAAAAGCGGGTTTCCTCACGGCCACCTCCAGGCGTACCGGACCCAGGCGTAGGGGGCCTCCCGGTGGCCCACCTCCAGGCCCAGGTCCCCGAGCCACAGGAGGAGGCTACCCGCAAAGGGGTAAGAAAGGGTGAGGAGGAGGCTAGCCTCCCCTAAGTAAAGCCCCGCCTCCAGGCGGTTCAACCCCCCAAGACGCAAAGCGAGGTCCAAAACGTCCATCCCCTCCCCCACCTCCCCCCGGTAGCCCAGGACCAGGTAGGGAGGACCCGCCAGCCCGGCCCCCAGGGTGTAGGTGGCCCCCGCCCTCCGGGCGTAGGTGGCCTCGACCCGGGCGGCCTCTCCCCCTTCCAGAAGGAGGCCCACCGCTTCCCTGGGCGCCAGGCGGTAGCGCAGGGAAAGTCGGCCGAAGGGGCCCTCCTCCGGGAAGAGGGGCGGGGCCCTCCTCGGGCGGTAGCCGAGCCTTCCCTGGAGGGCGAATGGCCCCGCGCCCCCCTCAGCGAAGACCACCCCCCCCATCCCCCCCTCCCCCAGCTCCACCTGGAACCCGTAGCCCAGGTAGCCCAAAGGCCCCAGGGCCACCCCGGAAGCGAGGCCCAAAGCCCCCCGCCCCCCCTGGAGGCGGAAGAAGGCCTCGTCGCCTTCCAGGGTTAGGGCCGCCTCGAGGGTGGGAAACAGGGTTCCGGGGGCCCCGTAGGCCCCCGCCTCCAGCCGGCCTTGGGCCAGGCCGGAGGCCAGGCCTAGGAGGATGGCCAGCGCCCACGTCCGCTTCACGCCACCACCTGCTCTCCGGGAGGCCGTGGGCCGAAGGCTCCCTCGCCCAGCCAAGGGAAAGGCGCCCGCGCCCGGTCCCCCTTGGGGAACCCTTCGGAGCGCCGGCCACGGCGGGGCGCCCAGGCCCCCCGCTCCCCAGGCTACCCGCAGGAACCCCTCCCCTCAACCGGGCTCCCGGGCGAGGGGCTGGGGCCTGGCCCGCGCGGAGCCGAACCCGGCAAGTGTTGCCCGGCTTACGGGACCCAAGGGGGTAAACTCCGTACCATGAAGCGGTACCTCATGGTCCTCTCCCTGGTCCTCGCCGCCTGCGCTCCCCAGGTGACCCAGGCCCCGGAGGCCCGGCCCCTCCTGGAGGGGGTGGGGTTCTACCCGGCCACCACCGGGGTGGAGTGGACCTACCTGCCCGAGGGGGAGGCCCTCACCGCCCTACCCTACCGGGTGCGGGTGGAGGGTCCAGCCCTCTACGAGGGGCAGGAGGCCCTGCGCTTCCGCAGCTTCGGCCGCGGGGAGGACCGGATCTACTACCGCCAGGTGGGGGCCTTCGGCGTACGGCTTCTGGGCTTCCAGGATCCCTCGGCCCGGGTGGTCTTCCTCCCCCCCATCCTGGAGTACCCCCCGGAGGCCCTCCTCGCCCCAGGGCACCGCTGGGGCGGGACGGTGGAGGGCCGGGTGGAGCTCCTCACCCCGGGGGGACGGGAGACCCTGGCCCGGGGGATGCTGAGCTACGCCATGGAGGTCCTGGAGGAGCGGGAGGTGCGCCTGCCCGCCGGAACCTTCCGGGTCTTCCGCATCCGCCAGACCTACCAGGACCAGGCCGGGCAGACCGCCTACGAGGTCTGGTTCAGCCCCCGGGTGGGGGAGGTGCGCACCCGGGAGGGGCGCATCCTGGTGGAACGCAACTTCCGGTGAGGTGGCTATGGTGCTGAACAGGGTAAACAGCCCCGAGGACCTGAAGGCCCTGAGCCTGGAGGAGCTCCTCCAGCTGGCGGAGGAGATCCGCAGCGAGATCATCCGGGTCACGGCGCAAAACGGCGGCCACCTGGCGAGCTCCCTGGGGGCGGTGGAGCTCATCCTGGCCCTCCACCGGGTCTTCGAGTCCCCCAGGGACCGCCTCCTCTTCGACGTGGGCCACCAGGCCTACGCCCACAAGCTGGTCACGGGCCGCAAGGACCGCTTTCACACCCTGCGGCAGGAAGGCGGGCTTTCCGGCTTCACCAAGGTCTCGGAGTCGGAGCACGACGCCATCACCGTGGGCCACGCCAGCACCTCCTTGGCCCACGCCCTGGGGATGACCATCGCCCGGGACCTCCGGGGGGAGAGCTACCACGTGGTGGCGGTGATCGGGGACGGGGCCCTCACGGGGGGGATGGCCCTGGCCGCCCTCAACAAGATCGGAGAGCTGGGCAAGAGGATGCTCATCGTCCTCAACGACAACGAGATGAGCATCTCGGAAAACGTGGGGGCCCTCAACAAGTACTTCAAGGAGCTCCAGATCCGGAAGTGGGTCCAGGACGCGGAGAAGCTGGGACGGCAGATCCTGGAGCACATATCCCCCAAGCTCTTCGGCCTGGTGGACCGGGCCAAGGAGGCGGCCAAGCTCCTCCTGCACCAGGAGAACCCCTTCTACGCCTGGGGCCTCCGCTACGTGGGCCCCGTGGACGGGCACGACCTGAAGGGCCTCGTCCACACCCTGGAGCACCTCAAGGAGTTGGACGGTCCCACCCTGCTCCACGTGGTGACCCAAAAGGGCAAGGGCTACAAGGTGGCCGAGGCCGACCCCATCTACTGGCACGGGCCTCCCGGCTTCAACCCCGAGCGGCCGGAGAAGGTCGCCAAGGGCTACTCCTGGAGCCAGGCCTTTGGGGACGCGGTGACGGAGCTCGCCCACCTGGAGCCGCGGCTCTTCGTCCTCACGCCGGCCATGCGGGAGGGCTCGGGGCTGGTGCGCTACTCCCTGGAGCACCCCGAGCGCTACCTGGACGTGGGCATCTGCGAGGACGTGGCGGTGACCACGGCAGCAGGGATGGCCCTGAGGGGCCTCAAGCCCATCGTGGCCATCTACTCCACCTTCCTGCAGCGGGCCTACGACCAGGCCATCCACGACGTGGCCATCGAGAACCTGCCCGTGGTCTTCGCCATCGACCGGGCGGGGATCGTGGGGGCAGACGGGGCCACCCACCACGGGGTCTTCGACATCGCCTATCTGCGCACGGTCCCCAACTTCCAGATCGCCGCCCCCAAGGACGCCTTGGAACTCCGGGCCATGCTGCGGAAGGCCCTGGAGGTGGGAGGCCCGGTGGCCATCCGCTACCCCCGGGACAACGTGGAACGGGCCCCCGAAGGGGTATGGCCCGAGATCGAGTGGGGCCGCTGGGAGGTCTTGAAGGAGGGGACGGAGGCCTACATCCTGGCCTTCGGCAAGACCCTGAGGTACGCCTTGGAGGCTGCCGGGAATGACCCCAGGGTGGGTGTGGTGAACGCCCGGTTCCTCAAGCCCCTGGACAAGGAGATGCTAAGGAGCCTCGCCCGCTACAAGCTCCTTACCGTGGAGGACCACCAGGGGATGGGGGGATTTGGGAGCGCGGTCCTGGAGGCCCTGAACGAGATGGGCTCGAGGCCGGAGGTGCGGATTTTGGCCCTCCCCGACCGCTTCTTCGAGCACGGCACCATCCCCAGTCTCCACCGCCAGGCGGGAATCGACGCGGAGGGCATCCGGAAGGCCCTCCGGGAGATGGGCCTCCATCCCGCCTATGAACGGGCCTGAGGCCCTGCCCTTCGCCGCCAACCTCTACCGGGTGCCGACAGGGGAGGGCTACTTTCTGGTGGACGCCGGGCTTCCCTGGGAGGCGGGAAGGCTCCTGAGGCTCCTCCGGGAACCCCCTAGGCTCCTTTTCCTCACCCATCACCACACCGACCACAGCGGCGGGGCGCGGGCCCTTTGGGAAAGGTTCGGCCTTCCCGTCCTGGCCCATCCCCGGGAGTGGCCCTACCTGACCCGGGAAAGGCCCCGGCCACCCCTCCCCATCCCCCTCCTGGGGCGCATCCTGGCCAACCTGGCCCCGCCCCTGCCCCGGGAGGCCTTAAGGCCGGTGGAGGAAGGGGAGGCGGTCTTGGGCTGGCGGGTGGTGGCCCTTCCCGGCCACACCCTGGGCCAGGTGGGCCTCCTCCGGGAAGGGGTCCTGATCGCCGGGGACGCCCTCCGGGGCCGGGGGCTCCCTCCCCGGTGGATCAACGAGGACCACGCCCTGGCCCGGAAGACAGCCCGCAGGATCCTGGACCTGGGAGCCGAAAGGGTCTACGTGGGCCACGGGAAGCCCCTCTCCCGGGCGGAGGTGGAGGCCCTCGTGCGCAAGTTGGGGACGTGATCGAACCCCTCCCCCTATCCCCGAAGCCGAGGCCGCGCCCCAGCAGGCCGCCGGGGCCCCCACGCGGGCGAAGGCCGTCGGGGGCGGTAGGAGACTGCCCCTCCTCAGCCCCAGGACATTTGCCCTTGCCTCGAGGCCGCATCCTGAGGGCATGAAGCCCGACCTCCACCGCTTTCCCCTCCTGGTGGCCTGGGAGATGACCCGGGCCTGCCTCCTTGCCTGCCAACACTGCCGGGCCTCGGCGGTGCCCGACCCCCTGCCGGGGGAGCTCACCACCGAGGAGGGGCTGGCCCTCCTCCGGGAGCTCGCCACCTACACCCCCAAGCCCATCCTCCTCCCCACCGGGGGCGACCCCCTGGCCCGGCCCGACCTCTTCCTCCTCCTGGAAGAGGCCTGGCGCCTGGGGATCAGGGTGGGCCTCACCCCCGCGGTGACCCCCAGGCTCACCCGGGAGGTGGTGGTCCGCTTCCGGGAGCTCGGCGTGCACCAGATGGCCCTCTCCCTGGACGGGGCCACCCCCGAGGCCCACGACGGCTTCCGCGGGGTGCCGGGCACCTTCGCCCTGGCCCTAGAGGCTTTGGACTGGGCCCAGGAGGTGGGCCTCCTGACCCAGGTGAACACCACCGTCACCCGGCGCACGGCCAAGGAGCTCCCCGGCATCGCCGAGGTCCTGGGCCAAAAGCGCGTGGCCACCTGGGAGGTCTTCTTCCTGGTGCCCGTGGGCCGGGGAGCCCTCCTGGAGCAGCTCTCCCCGGAGGAGTACGAGGAGGCGATGCACCTTCTCTACGATCTATCCCGCCGCTACCCCTTTCGGGTGCGGACGGTGGAGGCCCCCATGTTCCGCCGGGTGGTCCTGGAAAGGCGGCGAGGGGGTGGAGAGGACGGAGCCCTGGTGGGGGAAGGCCGGGGGGTACACCTCTCGGACGGCTACGGCTTCGCCTTCGTCTCCGCCACCGGGGAGGTCTACCCCTCGGGCTTCCTGCCCCTTTCCGCGGGGAACGTGCGGGAGAGGCCCCTTCTGGACATTTACCGAAATAGCCCCCTGTTCTTGGAGCTCCGCAACAGGGCCCTGCTAAAGGGCAAGTGCGGGGTCTGCGAGTACCGGGAGCTTTGCGGGGGAAGCCGGGCCCGGGCCTGGGCGGAGACGGGGGATCACCTGGCCCAGGACCCCCGGTGCGCTTACCAGCCCCAGCGCCCGGGACGCCTGTCCCTGGGACCAGCACCCGGCCTGGCGTAGCCTTAGGGTATGCGCCCCCCCTTTCTCCTGGGCCTCCTTCTCCTGCTGGCGGCGCTGGCCCTCCTCGCCGCCCGCCTCTCCCCCCCTAGAGGAGGGGGGGAAGCGGCGGCCTACGCCCGCCATTGCCAAGCCTGCCACGGGCCCTCCGGGGAAGGGGTGGCCGGGATCTACCCCCCCTTGTCGGAGGTAGGGTTTCTGGCCGCCAGTCCGGAAGGGCGGGCCTACCTGGTGCAGAGCGTGCTCCGGGGGCTTCCGGGGGGGTTGGTGGTGGAGGGGACCGCCTACCGGGTGCCCATGCCGGGGTTTTCCCGGCTGAGGGACGCCGAGTTGGCGGCCGCCCTCAACCACGTCCTCGCCCTGCTGGGGGCTGAGGCCGCCCCCTTCACCCCCGAGGAGGTCCAGGCCCTGAGGGGGGAGGCCCTCTCCCCTCAGGAGGTGCTAAGGTCCCGTCCCCCGGTCCCCTGAGGGACCGGGCATGCTCCCTCCCTCCCAGGGCCCTAGGGCCCTGGGAAAACCCATTTCCCCGGGAAGGCATCCCGGAAATTTCTCCCGACACCTACAGGGAAGCCGTGCCCTTCTCCACCAAACCCCCGGCTTCCTTCCCCCACCGGAGACCGCGGGCGCGCCCGCGCCGGATCCCCCCGCGCGGGACCTCGTCCGCAGAGGGCGGTACCCTTTTCCCCATAAACCCTTCCCCTCCTTTCCCCGGGGGCTGCGCCCGCCCCTTCAGCGGGGCCCCCGCGTGAACTCCGCCCGCATAGGGTGGCGTGGAACCGCCGAGGCTCCGCGCGCGAGGCGGCCCAAAGGGCCGCCAACGAGGCCAGGTGGCCTCAGCTCACCCGCTCCACCCGGAGGAGGTTGGTGGTCCCCCGCACCCCGAAGGGCACCCCGGCGGCGATCACCACCCTCTCCCCCACCTGGGCCAGCCCCGAGGCCTTGACCTCCCGCAGGGCGATGCGCACCATGTCGTCGGTGTCCTGGGGGTCGGGGGCCAGGCGGGGCAGAACCCCCCAGACCAGGGTCAGCTGGCGTTGCACCTCCGGGTTAGGGGTGAGGGCCAGGACCGGCACCCGGGGGCGGGTGCGGGCGATGCGCCGGGCCGAGCCCCCGGTGGCGGTGAAGACCACGATAGCCTGGGCCCCCACCGCCTCCACGACGTCGTCCGCCGCCTGGGCGATGGCGTCCTGGGTGGTGGGGGTGGGAGAGGGGCGCAGCACGCCCAGCCTCTGCGAGAACTCCGGGGAAGCCTCCACCGCCCGGGCGATCTTGGTCATCATGGCCACGGCCTCCACCGGATAGGCCCCGATGGCGGTTTCCGCGGAGAGCATCACCGCGTCGGTGCCGTCGAAGATGGCGTTGGCCACGTCGGAGGCCTCGGCCCGGGTGGGGCTTGGGTTTTGCACCATGGACTCCAGCATCTGGGTGGCGGTGATCACCGGCTTCCCAGCGGCGATGCACCGGAGAATGAGGCGCTTTTGCACGATGGGCACCTCCTCCAGGGGCATCTCCACCCCCAGATCCCCCCGGGCCACCATGATGCCGTCGGCCTCCTCCAGGATCTCCTCGAAGCGGGCCACGGCCGAGGGCTTCTCGATCTTGGCCATGAGCCGAGCCTGGGAACCGTAGCGGGCCAGGTAGTGCCGGGCCAGGAGCAGGTCGTCCCGGGTGCGCACGAAGGAGACCGCCACCCAGTCCACCCCCAGCTCCACCCCCAGGGCCAGGTCCTGGATGTCCTTCTCCGAAAGGGCGGAGATGGAGAGGTCGGCCCCGGGCACGTTGATCCCCTTGCCGTTGGAAAGGACGCCCCCCACCTCCACCACGGTGTGGATCTCGTCCCCCCGGACCCCCTCCACCCGCAGGCGGATGCGCCCGTCGTCCAGCAGGAGGGCCTGCCCGGGGACCACGTCCTCCGGCAGCCTGGGGTAGGTGAGGGAGACCCTTGCCTCGTCCCCCTCCACGGCAGCCCGGGTGAGGACGAAGGGACGGCCCGGCTTGAGCTCCGCCCGCCCCTCGCGGAAACGGCCTACGCGGATCTTGGGTCCCTGGAGGTCCTGCAGGATCCCTAGGGTGACGCCCAGCTCCGCCTCCACCTCCCGCACCCGGGCCACCCGCTCGCGGTGGTCCTCCGGGGTGCCGTGGCTGAAGTTGAGGCGGAAGACCTCCGCCCCCGCCTCCGCCAGGGCCCGGATGGCCTCCTTGCTGCTGGAGGCAGGGCCTAAGGTGGCCACGATCTTGGTGCGCTTAAAAGGCAGCATACCCCAGGAAACGGGCCGCCGGCCCCAGCTCCTCCTCGATGCGCAGGAGCTGGTTGTACTTGGCCAGGCGGTCCGAGCGGGAGAGGGAGCCGGTCTTGATCTGGCCCGCATTCACCGCCACCGCCAGGTCAGCGATGAAGGGATCCTCGGTTTCCCCAGAGCGGTGGCTGATCACCGCCCGGTACCCGGAGCGCTGGGCCAGCCGGATGGCCTCCAGGGTCTCCGAAAGGGTGCCGATCTGGTTGGGCTTGACCAGGACGGCGTTGGCCACCCCCTGCCCGATCCCCTGGCGAAGCCTGTCCGGATTGGTGACGAAAAGGTCATCCCCCACCAGCTGGACCCTGCCGCCCAAGCGCTCGGTAAGGAGCCGCCACCCCTCCCAGTCGTCCTCGGCCAGGCCGTCCTCGAGGGAGCGGATGGGGTACTTCTCCACCCAGGAGGCCCAGAACTCCACCATCTCCTCCGGGGAGAGGACCCTCCCCTCCCCCTCCAGGTGGTACCTCCCCTCCCGGTAGAGCTCGCTGGCGGCAGGGTCGAGGGCCAAGGAGACCTCCCGCCCCGGGGTGTACCCCGCCCGCTCGATGGCCAGGAGGAGGAGCTCCACCGCTTCCTCGTTGCTCCTGAGGTCGGGGGCAAACCCCCCCTCGTCCCCCACGTTGGTGCTGTAGCCCCGCTCCTTCAGCACCCCCTTGAGGGCGTGAAAGACCTCGGCCCCGACGCGCAGGGCCTCGGAAAAGCTTTCCGCTCCCGCGGGCACCAGCATGAACTCCTGGAAGTCCACCCGGTTGTCCGCGTGCTTTCCCCCGTTGATCACGTTCATGAGGGGCACAGGCAGGACCACCCCCTGGACCCCACCCAGGTAGCGGTAGAGGGGAAGCCCCAGGGCCTCCGCCGCCGCCCGGGCCGTGGCCAGGGAGACCGCCAGGATGGCGTTGGCCCCCAGGTTGGACTTGTTGGAGGTGCCGTCCAGCTCCCGCATGGCCCGGTCCACCCCCTCCTGGTCCAGGGCATCCCGGCCGACGAGTTCGGGGGCGATCCGCTCGTTGACGCTCTCCACCGCCCGGCGCACCCCCTTGCCCAGGTAGCGCCTGCCTCCGTCCCGGAGCTCCAGGGCCTCGTGGGTGCCGGTGGAAGCCCCCGAGGGCACCATGGCCCTGCCCTTGGCCCCGCCTTCCAGCTCCACCTCCGCCTCTACCGTGGGAAAGCCCCGGGAATCCAGCACTTCCCTGGCTCGAACGCCGACGATCGCGGTCATGGGTCCCTCCTTCGGGCCGGGAACACCCCGGCGTGGAAGCGCTTCACGCTCCCCTACCCAGCTTACACCCTGAGGGGCACCACCACCGCCCGGTACCCTTCCTCCCCCAGGGGCCGCACCAGGCTGGGGCTGGTGGGTCCCGAAAGGAGCAAGGCCGCCTGGCCCGCAAGGGGCCCCAGGGCCTCGAGGAGGTAGCGGGCGTTGTAGGCCACCGCCAGGGGGGTGCCCTCCAGGCGCACCGGGACCTCCTCCTGCCCTTTGCCGTAGTCCCCCTCGGCGGAGAGGAGGGCCCTTCCCTCCTGGAAGAGGAGGTCCACCCGGTGGTTGTGCCGGTCGGCGAGAACGCTCACCCGGCGCAGGGCCTCGCGGAAAGGCTCCACCTCCAAGACGGCCTGCAAGGGGAACTCCTTGGGAATAACCCGTTCGTAGTCGGGAAACTCCCCTTCCATCAGCTTGACCGCTAGGCGCAGCCGTCCCTTACCCTCCCGCCCCAGGGCCAGGCCCAAGGTGCCCGGCCCCAGGGCCAAGACCACCTCCCCCTCACCTGTACCCCGCAGCACCCGCACCACCTCGTCCAGGCTGCGGGCGGGAACCACCGCCTTCCGGGCAAAGGGCTGGGGTCTTGGCAGCTCGTACAGGGCCAGCCGGTAGCCGTCAGAGGCCACGGCGCGAAGGGCCCTGGGGGAAAACTCCAGCTGCACCCCCCGGAAGATGGCCCGATACTCTTCGTTGCTGGCGGCGTAGCGCACGTGGGCCAGGGCCCGGGAAAGCTCCTCGGCGGGAAGAGCCGTCTGCAGGGGGTAGTCCTCGGAGGGTGTGCCCGCCTCGGGAAAGAGGAGGTCGGGGTAACCTTCCGTGGAGGCCAGGCTCAGCCGGGTACGAAAAGACCCCGAGGCCAGCTCCAGCTCCGTACCCAGGGCCAGCTCCACCAGGTCCCCTGGGAGGCTGCGCACCAGCTGGAAGAAGGGCTGGGCCGGTATCAGAAAGCGCCCCTCCCCCTGGGTGTCCGCGGGGAGGCGGACCTCGAGGTCCACCTCCCCGTTGCTGCCAAAAAGGGTGAGGGCTTCTGGGGAAAGGGCCATTCCCAGATAGGTCAGGAGGGGACTGGAGCTGCGGGAAGGGATCACCCTCTCCAAAAGGCCGAGGGACTCCGCAAGCAAGTTTTTGGGAAAGGACACATTCATTTTCCTTCTCCTCCTATGGTTACTACTAAGTCTTTTAAATTCTTTAAAAGAGTACCGTCGTCGTAGTAGTAGGGCCTGTGGATATGTGGATAAGGGGGCGAAAATCCTGTCCTAGAGGGCAAAGGGGTTGTGGAAAACCCCTGTGGATAACCCGCCCCCGCCTGTGGATAATCTGTGGACAACCGGCGGGTTATCCACAGGGTCCTCCGGAAGGTGGGTTTTCCACAGGTTGTCCACAGGGTTATCCACAGGGAGGCCCCAGTTATCCACAGGGTTATCCACAGGTTATCCACAGGGGTCATACCAGCCTCTCCTTGAGGGCCCGGAGGAGGCTTTGCACCTCCCGATCGCTTTCGGCCAGCTCCTGGACCTTCTGGATGGCGTAGAGCACCGTGGTGTGGTCGCGGCCGCCGAAAAGCTGGCCGATTTCCGGGAGGGAGGAGCGGGTAAGCTCCCGCACCAGGAACATGGCCACCTGCCGGGGCAGGACCACCTCCTTGCGCCGGCCGCCCCCCACCAGGTCCTCGGGCCGCAGGGCGAAGTGCTCCGCCACCTTGCGCACGATCTCCTGGGGGTCCACCTCCACCTCCCGGGGGGAAAAGATCTCGGAGAGGGCCTTGGCGGCCACCACCCGGTTGAGCTCCACTCCGTTCAGGGAGGCATAGGCCACGGTGCGCATCAGGGCGCCCTCCAGCTCCCGGATGTTGGAGGTCACCTGGCGGGCAATGTACTCCAGCACCTCCTCACCGATGCGAAGGCCCCGCTGCTCAGCGTTCATCTTGAGGATGGCGATACGGGTTTCCAGGTCGGGGGGCTGGATGTCGGTGATGAGGCCCCACTCGAAACGGCTCCTGAGGCGGGCCTCGAGGGTCAGGATGTCCTTGGGGGGGCGGTCGGAGGAGAGGATGATCTGCTTGTGGGCTTCGTAGAGGGCGTTGAAGGTGTGGAAGAACTCCTCCTGGGTGCGCTCCTTTCCCGCGATAAACTGGATGTCGTCCACGAGGAGGAGGTCTACGGAGCGGTAGCGCTCCCGGAACTCGGACATGCGGTCCTCGCGGATGGCGTTGATGAGCTCGTTGGTGAAGGTCTCCGTGGACACGTACTCCACCTTCAGGTGGGGGAACCGCTTGGCCACGGAGTGGCCCACCGCGTGCATGAGATGGGTCTTGCCCAGACCCACCCCCCCGTAGATGAAGAGGGGGTTGTAGGCCCGTCCTGGGGACTCGGCCACGGCCACGGCGGCCGCGTGGGCCATGGAGTTGTTGGGGCCTACCACGAAGTTTTCGAAGGTGTACTTGGGGTTGAGCCGGGGCTGGGGGGCATCGAGGGGCGGCGCGGCGTGGAAGATGTCCTCCTGGACGGCGGTGCTGGGCACTACCTTGAGCTCAAAGCGGGGGGCCTGGGCTCCCAGAAGCCCTAAGGCCTCCTGGATGAGCTCGGCGTAGTGCCGCCGGATCCAGTCCAGGGCGAAGGAGGTGGGCACGGCGAGCTCCAGTACGCCCTCCTGGACTCCCAGGGGGCGAATCCGCTCGAACCAGGTGTGGAACTCCACCTCGGTGATGTTGCGGCGGATGTGCTCCAGGATGTGCTGCCAAACGGCCTCGTGGGTCAAGGCTACCCCCCTAGCGTTCCGAGGGAACATTCTACGCCAAGGCCTCGGGTAAAGTGGGGGGTGGGATGCGTTGCGACGTGGTGGTGGTGGGGGGTGGGCATGCGGGCCTCGAGGCTGCCTGGGCCGCGGCCGCCCTCGGGGTGCGGGTGGCCCTGGTCACCGCGGACCCTGAGCGCATGGGTACCATGCCCTGTAACCCCGCGGTAGGGGGTCCGGGGAAGAGCCAGCTGGTGGCCGAGCTCGCGGCCCTGGGGGGGCTGATGGGCCGGGCCGCGGACCAGGCGGCCATCCACACCCGGGTCCTGAACCGCTCCAAGGGCCCGGCGGTGCAAAGCCTGAGGGTGCAGGTGGACCGGGACCTCTACGCCCTGAAGGCCCGGGGGATCCTGGCGGAAAGGCCCATAGAGGTGGTGCGGGGCGAGGTGGCTGCCCTGTGGGTGGAGGGGGGCAGGCTCCTTGGGGTGCGCACCGTGGATGGCCGGGAGATCCGCGCCCGGGCGGTGGTGGTGGCCGGGGGCACCTTCCTCAGGGGGGTGGTCTGGTACGGAAGGCGTTCCCGGCCCGCGGGCCGGCAGGGGGAGCCCCCGGCCCGCTTCCTCTCCCAAAGCCTAAAGGCGGTGGGGCACACCCTGCGGCGCTTCAAGACCGGCACCCCGCCCCGCATCCGGGCGGACTCGGTGGACTTCGGGGCCTTGGAGGTGGTGCCCCCCGAGGTGCCCCCGGGGAGCTTCACGGGAAACCCCGGGCCCCACGCCGCCCGGCTTCCCACCTGGCAGACCCGCACCACGGAGGGCACCCACCGGTTGATCCGGGAGAACCTGCACCTCTCCCCCCTCTACGCCGGGGACATCGAGGGGATCGGGCCCCGCTACTGCCCCTCCATCGAGGACAAGGTGGTGCGCTTCGCCGACAAGGAAAGCCACCTGCTCTTCGTGGAGCCCGATGGGCTTTCCACCAGCGAGGTCTACCTGCAGGGGTTTTCCTCAAGCCTTCCCCCAGAACTCCAGGAGGAGATGGTGCGAAGCCTCCCCGGCTTTGAGCGGGCGGTGATCCAGCGCTACGCCTACGCGGTGGAGTACGACAGTCTGGACCCCACGGAGCTCAGCCGGGGCCTGCAGTCCAAGCGGCTTCCCGGGCTCTTCAGCGCCGGCCAGGTGAACGGCACCTCGGGGTACGAGGAGGCGGCGGCCCAGGGGCTTCTGGCGGGGCTCAACGCGGCCCGCCACGCCCTGGGGCTTCCCGAGGTCCACCTGCCCCGGGAAAGCGGCTACATCGGGGTTTTGGTGGGCGACCTGGTGGGCCGGGGCACGGACGAGCCCTACCGCATGATGACCTCCCGGGTGGAGCTCCGCCTTCTCTGCCGGGCGGACAACGCCGACGAGCGCCTCACCCCCCTGGCGGTGGCCTGGGGCCTGCGGCCCCGGGAGGACCTCCGCCGGGTGGAGGCCAAGTACCGGCGGGTGGCGGAGGAGCTCAGGCGCCTGGAGGCCCTGCGGGTGGAGGGGGTGAGCGGCCTCCAGTGGCTTCGGCGCCCCGGGAACACCTACTCCGCCCTGGCGGAGCGCTTCTCCCCTCAGGAGCCCCTCTCGCCCGAGGAGGCCCAGCAGGTGGAGGTGCGGGCCAAGTACGCGGGCTACATCGAGCGCCAGGAGCGGCTGCGGGAGAGGATGCGGGACCTGGAGGCCTTCCGCCTTCCGGAAAACCTGCACTACCCGGGGGTCCCGGGCCTCTCCCGGGAGGCGGTGGAGAAGCTCTCCCGCCTAAGGCCCCGCACGGCGGCCGAGGCCGCTCGGGTGCCGGGCATCCGCGACTCCGACCTCACCGCCCTTCTGGTGCACCTGCGGAGGCTCGGCTAGTGTTTCCCGTGAAACAGGGGGATGGACGTGGCCCTGAGCCCTAAGGGGGAGGAGCTCCTCCTGGAGGGGGGGAAGGCCTTGGGCCTGGACCTCGAGGCCCACCTGCCCGCCTTCTCCCGCCTCTACGGCCTCCTCTTGGAGGCCAGCCGCCAGCAGAACCTCACCGCCTTGCGGGGGGAAGAGGAGGTGGTGGTCAAGCACTTCCTGGACTCCCTTTCCCTCCTCACCCTGCCCCTCTTCGAGGGTCCCTTGCGGATCCTGGACCTGGGTACGGGGGCGGGCTTCCCGGGCCTGCCCCTGAAGATCGTCCGTCCCGAGCTGGAGGTGGTCCTTCTGGACGCCACGAGGAAGAAGGTGGCCTTCGTGGCCCAGGCGGTGGCGGCCCTGGGGCTCAAGGGGGCCTATCCCCTTTGGGGCCGGGCGGAGGAGCTGGCCCACCGCCCAGAACACCGCGAGGCGTATGGGAGGGTGGTGGCCCGGGCGGTGGCCTCCCTTTGCGTGCTGGCCGAGCTGGGTCTCCCCTTCCTGGCCCTGGGGGGGTACCTGGTGGCCCAGAAGGGGCCCAGGGTCTGGCAGGAGACCGCCCCCTTGCCCCGGGCCCTGGACCTGCTCGGGGGGCGGCTGGATGGGGTGCACTCCCTCCGCCTCCCCTTCACCGGCGAGGAGCGCAACCTGGTGCTGCTGGCCAAGGTGGGCCCCTGCCCGGCCCGCTATCCCCGGCGTCCAGGGGTTCCGGAGAAGCATCCCTTATGCTAGAGACCAGGGTGCGGCGGATCGCCCTGGTCAACCAGAAGGGGGGGGTGGGAAAGACCACCACCGCCATCAACCTTGCTGCCTACCTGGCCCGCCTGGGGAAGCGGGTCCTCCTGGTGGACCTGGACCCCCAGGGAAACGCCACGGGCGGCCTGGGCCTGCGCCCGGGGCGGGGGGTGTACCAGCTCTTGCAGGGGGAGCCCCTGGAGGGGCTGGTGCACCCGGTGGACGGCTTCCACCTTCTCCCCTCTACCCCGGAGCTGGTGGGGGCCACGGTGGAGCTGGCGGAAACGCCCCTGGCCCTGGCGGAGACCCTCCGGGACGAGGCCTACGACTTCACCCTCCTGGACCCTCCCCCAAGTCTCTCCCCCCTCACCCTGAACGCCCTGGCGGCGGCCCAGGGGGTGGTGGTGCCGGTACAGGCGGAGTACTACGCCCTGGAGGGGGTGGCGGGCCTCCTGGTCACCCTGGAGGAGGTGCGGGGGCGTCTTAATCCCGGCCTCCGGCTTTTGGGCATCCTGGTCACCATGTACGATGGCCGCACCCTGCTTTCCCAGCAGGTGGAGGCCCAGCTCCGGGCCCATTTCGGGGAGAGGGTCTTCTGGACGGTGGTGCCCCGCAACGTGCGCCTGGCCGAGGCCCCCAGCTTCGGCCGGACCATCGCCCAGCACGCCCCCACCTCCCCCGGAGCCCACGCCTACCGCCGCCTGGCCGAGGAGGTGATCGCCCGTGTCCAAGAGGCCTAGCGGCCTGGGGAGGGGCCTCGAGGCCCTCCTGCCCAAGACCCCGGGAGGGGTGGTTCGGCTGCCCCTGGCGGCCATCCGCCCCGGCTCCCTCCAGCCCCGGCGGCGCTTCCCCCAGGAGGGCCTGGAGGAGCTGGCCGCCTCCATCCGCGAGAAGGGCCTCCTTCAACCCCTCCTGGTGCGCCCCAGGGGCGAGGGGTACGAGCTGGTGGCGGGGGAAAGGCGCTTCCGGGCGGCCCAGCTGGCGGGCCTCGCGGAGGTGCCCGTGCTGGTTCGCGACCTCACGGACCGGGAGGCTCTGGAGCTGGCCCTGGTGGAGAACCTGCAGCGGGAGGACCTCTCCCCCGTGGAGGAGGCCCGGGGCTACCAGGCCCTTCTGGGGATGGGCCTCACCCAGGAGGAGGTGGCGAAGCGGGTGGGCAAGGCCCGCTCCACGGTGGCCAACGCTTTGAGGCTTTTGCAGTTGCCGGAGGAGGTCCTGGAGGCCCTGGAGGGGGGCTGGATTAGCGCCGGCCACGCCCGGGCCCTCCTGATGCTGGAGCCGGAGGACCGGGTTTGGGGCCTGAGGGAGATCCTGGCCAAGGGGCTTTCCGTGCGCCAGGCGGAGGCCCTGCGGGAGCGCCTGGCCCGGGGGCGGGTCGGAGGGGTCCGTGACCCCTCCCCCTTGTCCTTGGAGCTTTCCCGGCACCTGGGCCTGCCCGTGCGGGTGGTGGGGGGAAGGCGGGGGAAGGTGGTCATCCACTTCCGCTCCCTGGAGGAGCTGGAGGCCCTGCTCCGGCGGCTGGGCTACCAGGCGTAGCCGAAGGAGACCCGCACCGCCCCGTGGCGGTCGGTGCGGTAGACCTTGGCTCCCCGGGCAGCCAGGCGCTCCAGGACCTCGGGGTGGGGTTGGCCGTAGGGGTTGCCCCGCCCCACGCCGATGAGGGCCACCCGCGGCCGGGTCCGCTCCAGGAGGACCTCGGCGGTTCCCGTGCGCGAGCCGTGGTGGCTCACCTTGAGGACGGCCACCTCCTCCACGGCCAGGCGGCGCTCCACCTCCTGGGGCACGTCCGCCAGGAGGAGGGCCCTGGCCCGGCCGAAGTCCAGGAGGAGCACGAGCCCGTCCTCGTCCTTGTCCCCCCTCAGATAGGGCGGCCAGAGGACCTCCAGGCTGCCCCTCCCCACCCCCAGGCGGGTGCCCGCCCCCGGGAAGAGGAGGGGTACCCCCCGCTCCTCCAGGGCCCCCACCAGGGGGTGGTCCCGGGGAAAGGCCGGGGAGAGGAGGGCAAGGCCCACGGGCACCTCCTCCGCCACCCGCAGGAGGCCCCCGTAGTGGTCGGCATCGGGGTGGGTGGCCACCAGCACCTCTAGCGCCTGCACCCCCAGGGCCCGCAGGGCCTGGAGGAGCCTTTCTCCCTGCTCGGGCCGCCCCCCGTCCACCAGCACCGACCCCCCGCCCATCCGGGCCAGAAGGGCGTCCCCCTGGCCCACGTCCAGGGCCCAGAGGTCCAGGGGTTTGGGCCAGGCGCTGAGGAGGCCCGCTAGGGCGGGGAGGCTGGCGAGGACCAGGGCCTTCCGCCAGGTCCAGAGGCGGTGAAGGGCCAGGAGCAGGGGCAGGAGGCCCAGGTAGTAGAGGGCGAAGCCCACCGGGGTGATCTCCCCAAAGCGGAGGAGGGGGCCTTGGGCCGCGGCCCGGGCCAGGAGGAGGAGGGCCTGGGCCAAGGGTTCTACCAGGGGGGCCAGGACCCCCCCCAGGAGGAGCTTGAGGAAGCCCAGGGGCACCATCAGGGCCACCGTGGGCAGAGCCAGGAGGTTGCTGAGGGGCGAGAGAAGGGGCAGGAAGCCGAAGCGGTGGAGGAGGAGGGGGGCCAGGAAGGCCTGGGCCGCCACCGTGGCCAGGAGGCCCCCTAGGAGGTAGCCCCAGGGTCCCGGGGGCCGGGGCAGAGGGGAGAGGACCAGGGCGATTCCCAGGACCGCCAGGTGGGAGAGCTGGAAGGCCAGGCTCAGAAGGGCCTCGGGGCGGTGAAGGAGCTGGAGGAACAGGGCCAGGCCCAAGGCCTGGAGCACCCCTGCGGCCCCCAGCCCCAGGAAGAGGCCCAGGAGGGAGAGGCCCGCCATCAGGCTGGCCCGCACCAGGGAGGGGCTGGGGCCGGCCAGCCAGAGGTAGAGGGGCAGGACCAGGAGGGCCAGGAGGTAGCGCCACCGCCCCAGGGGCCAGAGCAGGAGGACCAGGCTGCCCACCAGGAAGCCCACGTGGAGGCCGGAGAGGGCCAGGAGGTGGGCCAGGCCCGCCCTCTGGAACTGGGCGTAGGTCTCTCCCAGGCCGTCCTTTTCCCCCAGGGTCAGCCCCCGCACCACCCCCTGGCTTGGGGGGGAAAGCCCCCGGACCAGGCGCTCCCGGAAGGGGGCCCGGGGGTCGGGGAGGGGGGCCTGGGCCTCGGCCCGTTCCACGTGAAACACCCCCTCCACCCCCTGGGCCAGGAGCCAGGCCCTCTGGTCAAACCCCCCGGGGTTCCGCCTTCCTTCCGGCGGGGCCAGGTACCCCCGGAGGTGGTAGAGGCCGTCCTCCAGGGGCGGGTAGTGGCGCACCCAGAGCCGGTGGTCCTCCCAGGCCGTGAAGCCTCCCCGCACCTGGAAGACCCCCTCCAGCCGGAGGCCGTAAGGGGGTTCGGGAACGGGCCAAAGGAGGCCCCGCAGGAGGACCAGGGCCAGTCCCAGGCCCAGGGGCCAGCGGAAAAGGGGGAGGAGGGGCAGGGCGGCGAGGAGGATCCAGGGGGAAAGGAGGCCCCAGGCCCCGAGAAGCCCCCCGAGCCCCAGGCCCACCCCGGGGGCCGTCAGCAGGGGGGCGCGCCGGGAGGGGTCCATCCTAGGGGCGCAGGTAGGGCCTTAGCCGCTCCAGGGTGGCGGGGCCGATGCCCTGCACCCGGAGGAGGTCCTCCACCCGTTCGTAGGGCCTCCCCTCCACGATCCTCTGGGCCAGGACGGGACCGATCCCCGGAAGGCTTTGCAGCTCCTCCAGGCTCGCCCCGTTCAGGCTGACGGGCTCCGGGGGTGGGGGTTCGAAGGAGGCTTCTGCCATGACCTCCACCCGTACGGGCAGGGGCCCGGGGGCCACCTTCGGCCAGAGGGCCAGGAGGCCCAAGAGGGCTACCGCGAGGAGGTAGCCAAGGACCACTGCGTCAAGGCCAAACCCAGCCCGCCCAGGCCCACCCCGGCCAGAACCCAAGGGTCGGCCCCGGGGTTCAGGGCCACGAAGGCCACGGTGTAGGCCAGGGTGAGGAGGGCGAGGGCCTTGAGGAGCAGGGCCAAAGGGTGCCGCCCTCCCTGGGCCTTGGGGGCGGGCGGAGGGGAGGCCTCGGGCTCGGGGGCCAGCTCCACCGAGGCCCGCCTGGGGGGGGGTTCCTCCTCCCAGAGGGGGGCGGTGCGGGCCTCCTGCGCCGGGGGTGGCGGCTCAGGGAGGGGAGGAGGCTCTGCTGGAGCGGGGCTAGGCCTGGGAACAGGAGGGGGAGCGGCGGTGGCCTTGCGGGCCCGGGCCACGTGGGGCTTGAGCCCTTCCAGGAAGGTCTTGAGCTCCTCCAGGGGGAAGGCCCGCAAGGGGATGCTTAGGGAGGCCTCGTCCCCCTGGACCGCCAGGGTGCCCGCCTCCCCCCGGCCCACCCGGCGGATGCGGGCCAGCTCCAGACGCTGGACCCCGTTCTCGTCCACGAAGACCAGGTGGGTTTCCGTCACGGCGAGGAAGCCCCCGGGGCCCTCCAACTGGCCCAAAGCCTTTTCCCCCAGCCGGGAAAACGCCGCTTCATACTTGCCCATGGCCCCATTGTATACTTGCCCCGTGCCCCTGCGCTTAGGCCACCGCGGCGCCCCTCGCTTGGCGCGGGAGAACACCCTGGAGTCCTTCAGGAAGGCCCTCGAGGCTGGCCTGGACGGGTTTGAGCTGGACGTGCACCTCACCCGGGACGGGGTTTTGGTGGTCCACCACGACTTCCTCCTGGAGGGGGTGCCCATCCAGGGCTTGCGCCGGCGGGAGCTTCCCGCCTTCGTCCCCACCCTGGAGGAGGTGCTCTCCTCCTTCCCCGAGGCCTGGATCAACGTGGAACTCAAGAGCCTTCCCCCAGAAACCGACGGCCGGGAGGAGGCCCTGGCCCGCCTTCTCGCCCGCTTCCCCTCGGGGCGGGTGTGGGTGAGCTCCTTTGACCCCCTGGCCCTTCTGCGGCTTGCGCAGCTCGGGGTGGGACCCCTGGGCTTTCTCTACGGGAAGCCCGAGGCCGAGGCCCTGGCCCCCTGCCTGGGGGTGGCCTGGATGCACCCGGAGGCTTCCCTGCTCACCGAGGAGCGGGTCCGCGCCCTGAAGGGGCGCTACCGGGTCCTGGCCTGGACGGTGAACGAGCGCCCCCAGGCCCAGGCCCTGGCCGCTTGGGGGGTGGACGCCCTCGTCGGCGACCTCCCCGAGGTTCTGGCCCCTCCCCTATAATGGGGGGGCTATGGCGAATCTGAAGAGCCTCCCCGTGGGTAAGAAGGCCCCCGAGGTGGTCCACATGGTCATCGAGGTGCCCAAGGGCTCCGGCAACAAGTACGAGTACGACCCGGAGCTCGGGGCCGTCAGGCTGGACCGGGTGCTCCCGGGAGCCCAGTTCTACCCCGGGGACTACGGCTTCATCCCCTCCACCCTAGCCGAGGACGGGGACCCCCTGGACGGCATCGTCCTCTCCACCTACCCCCTCATGCCCGGGGTGGTGGTGGAGGTGCGGGTGGTGGGCCTGCTCCTCATGGAGGACGAGAAGGGGGGGGACGCCAAGGTCATCGGGGTGGTGGCCGAGGACCAGCGCCTGGACCACATCCAGGACATCGCCGACGTGCCCGAGGGGGTAAGGCAGGAGATCCAGCACTTCTTCGAAACCTACAAGGCCCTCGAGGCCAGGAAGGGCAAGTGGGTGAGGGTCACGGGCTGGCGGGACCGGCAGGCGGCCTTGGAGGAGGTTCGGGCCTGCATCGCCCGCTACGGGGCCTGAAGGCCCTGCCCTAGGGCCTGGCCTTGGGCCAGGCCCTCCTTCGCTTTACAATGGCCTAAAGGAGGCCCTATGGTCTGCCCGGTGTGCGGGGAAGTCTTGGAGCCAGAGGGGCACAAAGGGGGGGATCTCCTGGACTGCGAGGCCTGCGGGGCCACGCTTCGGTTCCTTTCCGATGGCACATGGGAGCTTTTGCAAGGCCCGGAGGAGGGGGAGGAAGAGCCCCTTTGGGGGATTGCCGCCTACGCGGCGGGGGAAGAGGTGGCCTTAGCCTTTTCCGAGGGCGCCCTGGGGGAAGAGGTGCGGGCCTTGCGGGTGGAGTTGNGCCTTAGCCTTTTCCGAGGGCGCCCTGGGGGAAGAGGTGCGGGCCTTGCGGGTGGAGTTGCTGGAGGCCCTGCGCCGCCTGGAGGAGGGGGTAGGGGAGGAGCCCCCCAAGGAGGCGGAGGATGAGCCCAACCAGGAACCCGACTACGTGACCGTGCACGTGGAGACCGACCAGGGCCCCATGGTCCTGAGGCGCATTTTCTTCCCCGGAGCGCGGGACCTTTTGGAGTTTACCCTGCCCTCGGGCTCGGTCTACGAGTTCCCCTTCCGCGAGGTGCGGGAGCTTCTCCGGCCCCTCCTCTGACGTGCGCCTGGTCCTGGTGCCCACCCCCATCGGCAACCTGGAGGACATCACCCTGAGGGCCCTCCGGACCCTCAGGGAGGCGGAGGTGGTGGCCTGCGAGGACACGCGGCGTACAGGCTTTCTCCTCCGCCACTACGGCATCCCCACCCCCACCCTGCGCCTGGACGGGCACACGGTGGGGCAGGCCCGGGAGCTCCTCTCCCCTTACGCCTACGTGGCCTACGCCACCGACGCCGGCACCCCGGGGATCTCCGACCCGGGGGCAGAGCTGGTGCGCCTGGCCTTAGAATGGGGCTGGCGGGTGGAAGCGCTTCCTGGTCCCACCGCCCTCATCCCCGCCCTGGTGGCCTCGGGCCTGCCTACCCACCGCTTCACCTTTGAGGGCTTTTTGCCCAAGGCCGGGGGGGAACGGCAGAGGCGCCTCCTGGCCCTGGCCCGGGAAGGGAGGACCGCGGTGCTCTACGAAAGCCCCCACCGCCTGCGCAAGACCCTGGAGGACCTCATAGGGGTCTACGGCCCCGCCCACCCCGTGGCCGTGGCCCGGGAGATCAGCAAGGTGCACGAGGAGGTCTTCCGGGGAAGCCTCAAGGAGGCTTGGGAGCGCTTTGCCGAGCCCCGGGGAGAGTTCGTGCTGGTCCTCGGGCCCAAGGAGGCCCCGCCCCCGGAGGTGGAGGGGCTCCTGGCCGGGCTCAGGGCCCAGGGCCTTGCCGGCAAGGCCCTCTTCCGGGCCCTGGTGGCGCGAGGGGTGCCCCGGAACGAGGCCTACCGGCTCGCTTTGGAGGAGGAATGAAGCGCATAGGAGTCTTCACCAGCGGCGGCGACGCGCCGGGCATGAACGCGGCCATAAGGGCGGTGGTGCGTCAGGCCCACGCCTTGGGGCTAGAGGTCATCGGCATCCGCCGAGGCTACGCCGGCATGATCCTGGGGGAGATGGTGCCCCTAGGGGTGCGGGATGTGGCCAACATCCTGCAGCGGGGGGGGACCATCCTCCTCACCGCCCGGAGCCAGGAGTTCCTCACGGAGGAGGGACGGGCCAAGGCGGCGGCCAGGCTCAAGGCCGCGGGGATCGGAGGGCTGGTGGCCATCGGGGGGGACGGCACCTTCCGCGGGGCCATGCGCCTTACGGAGGAGCAGGGGGTGCCCGTGGTGGGGGTGCCGGGCACCATCGACAACGACCTCTACGGCACCGACTACACCATCGGCTTTGACACCGCGGTGAACACGGCCCTGGAGGCCATCGACCGCATCCGCGACACCGCTGCCAGCCACGAGCGGGTCTTCTTCATCGAGGTCATGGGCCGGGACTCGGGCTTCATTGCCTTGGACGTGGGCCTGGCCGGGGGGGCCGAGGTCATCGCTGTCCCCGAGGAGCCCCTGGACCCCAAAGCCATCGCCGAGGGTCTCCTGGAGTCTCAGCGGCGGGGCAAGACCAGCTCCATCGTGGTGGTGGCCGAGGGGGCCTACCCTGGGGGGGCGGCGGGGCTTTTGGCGGCCATAAAGGAGCACGTCCGGGTGGAAGCCCGGGTGACGGTCCTGGGGCACATCCAGCGGGGAGGGAGCCCCACGGCCAAGGACCGCATCCTGGCGAGCCGCCTGGGGGCGGCGGCGGTGGAGGCCCTGGCCAGGAGCACGGGCGGGGTCATGGTGGGGGAGGTGGAGGGAGAGGTGGCCTTCACGCCCCTCAAGGAGGCGGTGGAACGCAAAAAGGACATCAACCGGGTCCTTCTCGGCCTATCGCGGGTCCTGGCCCTCTAGGGCGAGGGCTTTCCGGAGCCAGGGGGTCTGCCAGGCCAGGCGGAAGGCCTCCCGGGCGAAAGGGCTCTGGCTGACCCCCTGGTAGACCGGGGTAGGGAGGTTTACCGAGGGGTAGCGCAGGCTTCCCGCTGCCGTCCTCTCCCAGGGGTAGCCCGTCCAGAGGGCCAGGGCCAGGAAGAGGCCGAGGAGGAGACCCCCCAGGCTGCCCAGGAGGCCCTCGAGGCCCCGGGGCAGAGGAGGCAGGGGCAGGCTCTTGGCCAGGATCCCCAGGAGGAGGCCGAGCCCCAAAGCCCAACCGGGCCCCCCGAGGCCCAGCTGGGCCAGGGCCACGTAGACCAGCACCCCGCCCCCGGCGAAGGCCCAGAGGAGCCCCCCGCGGTACCCCAGGGCGAGCCCCAGGGCCAGGCTGAAGAGGGCCAGGAGGTCCACCCAGGTCAGCATGGGCTCAGTTTACGGGCTCCTAGGCCCGGATGTCCCAGCCCCGCGCCCTGAGGGCCCGCAGGATGGCCGTCACTGCCTCCTCCACCTCTTCGTCCTTGAGGGTGCGTTCGGGGTGGCGGAAGCGCAGGTGGAAGGCCAGGCTCTTCTGCCCCTCCTTCAGGGGAGGGCCCTGGTAAAGGTCAAAGAGGGCCATACCCTCCAGGTAGGGCCCCGCCGCCTGGCGGAGCACCGCCGCCACCTCCCCGTAGGGTACCCCCTCGGGGACCACCACCGCCAGGTCCCGGAGGGCCAGGGGGTAGCGGGAGGGGTCTTGGAAGCGGAAGGCCGGTTCTGGGAGAGGAAGCGTAAGCTCAAAGAGCCACACCGGGGGAAGCTCCAGGGCCCGCTGCACCTCGGGGTGGAGCTGGCCCAAAAAGCCCCGCTCCTCTTCCTCTACCCGCACCCGCCCCGAGACCCCGGGGTGGAGGAAGGGGAAAGGGTGGGCCTCCACCCTTAGCTCCAGGCCGAGCCGCTCCATGAGGGTTTCCAGGAGGCCTTTGAGTAGGGGGAAGCCGGAGAGCTTTTCCCCGTGGGGAAGCCCCACCCCCTCCCCGTGGAGGAGGCCCGCCAGGTGGCTTTTCTCCACCACCCTCCCCTCCGCTACCCCGTAGACCCGGCCCACCTCGAAGAGGAGGGCCCGCTCGGGGCGGTCCAGGGCCAGGTTCTCCCTCAGGACCTTAAGGAGGCCTGGGAAGAGGTGGGTCCTGAGGGCGGTCCGGTCCGGGCTCAGGGGGTTTTGCAGGCGCAGGGGGGGCAGGGGGAGGCGGAAGAGGGGGGCCTCCTTGGGGTCCATGAAGCTGTAGGTGTAGACCTCCTGGAAGCCCAGGCCCGCCAGAACCTCCCGCAGGCGGCGCTCCTTCTGGTAGGGCCCTTCCACCCCCCGGTTGTCGGGGGCGGGGAAGAAGGCGGGCAGGGCCAGGGGGATGGTGTCGTAGCCCTGGACCCGTGCGATTTCCTCCACCAGGTCCTCCTCCAGCCTGAGGTCCAGGCGGCGGCTCGGGGGGGTGACCCGGTAGGGGCCCCTTCCCTCCACCCGGCAGCCGAGGCGTTCCAGGATGGCGAGCTGCTCCCCTTCCGGGTACTGGGTCCCCAGGAGGCGGTTGGCGTGGTCCGGGCGGAAGGGGATGGGGTCTGGGGCCTCGGGGCTCCCCGCCTCCAGGAGGCCCTCCGCCACCTTCGCCCCGGCGAGCTCCTGGAGGAGGGCCAGGGCCCGCTGGGCCGCGGGCACCTGGCCCAGGGGGTCCACTCCCCGTTCGAAGCGGTAGCTGGCCTCGGTGCGCAAGGCGTGCCGCCTTGCGGTCTTGCGGATGGCCACGGGGTCGAACCGGGCCACCTCCAGAGCGATGGCCCGGGTGTCCTCCCGCACCTCGCTCTCCGCCCCGCCCATGACCCCGGCGAGGCCCAAAGGGAAGCTCGCCTCCCCCCGGTAGCCGGCGATGAGGAGGTCCTCGGGATGGAGTTCCCGCTCCACCCCGTCCAGGGTGCGGAGCCTTTCCCCGGGCCTGGCCCTCCGCACCCGGATGCCCTCCCCCACAAAGCGGAGGTCAAAGGCGTGCATGGGCTGGGCCCGTTCCAGCATCACGTAGTTGGTGATGTCCACCACGTTGCTTATGGGCCTCATCCCGCAGGCGAAAAGGATGCGTTGGAGCCAAAGGGGGCTCGGCCCCACCTGGAGGCCAAAGGCGTAGGAAAGGGTGAAGTGAGGGGCCCCGTGAGGGTCCTCCACCCTGAGGCCAAAGGGTAGGGGTACCTTCTCCGTTTCCAGCCGTACCTCGGGCAGGACCAGGCTGTAGCCCAAAGCGTGGAGGTCAAAGGCCAAACCCAGGATCCCCAGGGCATCCGGGCGGTTGGGGGTGACCTCTATGTCCAGCACCTCCTCTTCCGGCCAAGCCTCGGCCAGAGGGGTGCCGGGAGGAAGGGCATCAGGGGGGAGCTCCAGAAGCCCACCGCCGTATTCCCCCACCCCGAGTTCCTTGGGCGATAGGGCCATGCCGTGGGAGACCACCCCCTGGATGGTCCTTTCCCCGATCCGAAGGCCGTTGACCTCGGTGCCGGGAAGGGCTAAGGCCACCCCCACCCCGGGGCGGGCGTTCGGGGCCCCCGAGACCACCTCCACCACCTTCCCCGCATCCAGGACCAGGCGCTTGAGGCCGGTGCCGGGGATGGGGTGGGCCTCGAGGACCCGGGCGAAGACCACGCCGCCGGGTATCTGGAAGACCCTTTCCATGCGGTCGGTTTCAAAGCCGAGGCTGGCGAGCCGCTCCTCCAAAACCTCGGGGCTTTCCAACTCGGGCACATAGCTTTTTAGCCAAGTAAAAGGTACCCTCATAGAATCCCCCGGAACTGCTCCAGGAACTTAAGCCTTCCCCCGAAGAAGTAGCGGATGTCGGGGATGTTGTAGCGGAGCATGGCCAGGCGTTCGATTCCAAGCCCAAAGGCGAAGCCCGTGACCCCCTGGTATGCGGGGGGAAGGCCCAGGGCTTTTCGGTATTCGTCCACCGCCTGGAAGACCTGGGGGTGGACCATCCCCGCCCCCCCGAGCTCCAGCCACTTCCCTCCCTCGGGCCAAAAGATGGCGAACTGGGCCCCCGGCTCCACGAAGGGGAAGTAGACGGGCTGGAAGCGCACCCGGGAGTGGGGGCCGTAAAGGGCCTGGGCCAGCTCGTAGATGGCCCCCTTCAGGTGGGCCATGGTGATCCCCTCCCCCACCACCAGGCCCTCCAGCTGGTGGAAGACCGCCTCGTGGGTGGCGTCCGTCTGCTCGAAGCGGAAGACCCGCCCCGGCACCACGATGCGGAAGGGGGGGGTGTGGGCCACCATGTAGCGTACCTGCATGGGGGAGGTGTGGGTGCGGAGGAGTAGCCGACCCCGGACCTCCTCCCCCAGGGGGCCCTCCAGGAGGTGTTCCCCTTCCAGCCAGAAGGTGTCCCACATGTCCCGGGCCGGGTGGTGCTCGGGGATGTTCAGGGCGTCGAAGTTGAAGAACTCGCCCTCCACCTCGGGGCCCTCCACCGCCTGGTAGCCCAGGGCGCGGAAGATCCCCACCAGTTCCCGCTCCATGAGGGTGATGGGGTGGAGCCCCCCGGGGAAGAGGCGCACCCCCGGCAGGGACACGTCCCGGCGCTCCCCTTCCAGGGCCTTCTTCAGGGCTTCTTCCGCAAGCTCCTGCTCCCGCCTCTCCAGGGCCTCTTCCAGGGCCTCCTTGAGGGCGTTCAGGGCCTGGCCCCGCGTTCGCCTCTCCTCCAGGGGGAGGCGGGCCAGGGCCTTCATGGCCTCGGTGAGGAGGCCCCTCTTGCCCAGGTAGCGGGCCTTGAGGCTACGCAGGGCCTCGAGGTCCGGGGCTTCCCGGATGGCGGCCAAGGCTTCTTCCAGCTCCCGCATCCCCTAGAGGATATCCCGGAAGCCCCTCAGGGCCAAGGGGTCCGCCCGTGGGGCTGACGGGGTCCACCTTGCGGCCTGCTGCGGGGCGTTCATCCCCTCTTCGCCGGACCTTTGGCCTTCACCCTCCGCCAGGGAGGCTTCCTGGGGGCTTCCAGGCCCGCACAGGCTGCGACGGGGTGCTCAGAGGACCTCGGCCAGCCTGCGGAAAAGCCCCGGGGCCTCCGGCGCCTTCCCCCCGTCCTGCCAGGGGAAGCGCAGGTCCCGCAAGGGGCCTTCCCCCACCCCCATCCCCCGGGGGAAGCGGGGACGGAGGTCCAGAGGCTGCGCCTCCATGCCGCCGAAGGCCTCCCGGAAGCGGGCCACCTCCCGCTCGGGGCCGAGGTGAAAGGCGTAAAGCCACCAGGTGCCCCCCTCTTCCAGGGCGAAGAGGAAACGGGGGGCGGGGGAGAGGGCGGGGAACTCGCCGGAAAAAGGCCTTCTGAGGAAGGCGGAGGCCCGGCCGGGCCGCAGGCGGAACACCACCTCCAGAGCTTCTCCCAGAAGCCCGAAGCTGCCCACGAAGGGCCGCACCAGGTCGTACCCCTGGACGTTTTTCACCACCACGCCCCCGGCCCGCACCACCCGGCCCCTGGGGGTCCGGAAGGTGAGGCCCAGGACCTCCGCGGGGAAGAAAAAGGTCTGGGCAAAGCCCCCCCGGGCCACGAGCCCCCCCACGCCGCCCGGGAGCTCCACCGGGGGAAAGGGAGGGTAAAGCCCGGTGCCCTGAAGCCTCTCGTGCACCTCCAGAAGCCCGGCCCTTCCGGGGGCCACCAGGTACTGGTCGGCGGCGTGGAGCTCCACGGGGTTATCCTAAACCCCTCACCGCACCGGGGCCAGGAGCAGGGCCAAGAGGGCCAGCCCCATCCCCACCCCCACCGCCAGGGGGAAGCCTTGGAGGAAGAAGGGGTAGAGGAGCCCCGCCAGGGTGCCCCCCAGGTAGAAGGCCGCCACATAGGCCCCGCTCACCCCGCTGCCCCGCCTTCCCGCTGCCCCCGAGGCCAGGCTCTGGGCGGTGAAGAGGGCGGCCATCATCAGGGCGAAGCCCAGGACCAGAAAGGGGGGCGGGAGGAGGAGGAGCCCAAGGCCCAGGAGGACGAGGGCGAAGGCCAGGCGGAAGGTGGCCACCGCCCCAAGGCGGCGGGCCAGGGCCCCGGAGAGGGCGCTTCCCGGGATGCCGAAGAGGTAGGCCAGGTAGACCAGGCCCACCTCCCCCGGGCGGAAGCCCAGCTCCAGGAGGCGGTAGGGGAGGAGGTTGGCCAGGAAGAGGTTCAGGAAAAGGAGGATGGCCCCCACCCCGTAGAGGGGGAGGGCGGTGAGGTCGTACCGGGGCGGGCCCAGAGGGGGAAGCCCCCTGGGGGCCCGGAAGAGGAAAAGGCCCAGGAGGAGGGCGGGGAGGGAGAGGAGGCAAAGCGCCCCCCGGACCCCCACCCCCTCCGCCAGAAGCCCCGCCAGCACCCGGCCCAGGCCCCCACCCAGGACGTTTCCCGCCATGTAGACCCCGGCCATCTCCAGGGCCCTGCCGGGGTAGAGGGCGGGGATGAGGGCGATGGCCAGGGCGGGCACCAGGGCGGCCCCCACCCCCTGGAGGAGCCGGGCCAGGGTCCAGAGGAAAAGGCTCGGGCTCGAGGCCCCCAGGACCCCCCCAAGGCCCACCAGCACAAGCCCCCCGCCCAGAAGGAGCCCGGCGGGGAGGGAAAGCTTGGGCACCAGGGGGGAGAGGAGGACCAGGAGGAGGAGGGGAAGCCCCATCCCCGGCCCCGCCGCCCCGGGGGGCGCCAGGAAGAGGGCTTCCAGGAGGGGCAGCAGGGGGACCACGGCGTAGAGGGCGCTGTAGAGGGCCACCCCAGAGAGGACCACCGCCAGGCGCATCCCCCTTATCCTAGGGCTACCATGCGGGTGCTCCAGGTGGCCCTGCCCCTGCCCCTTCCCCCCATGAGCTACCTGCCCCCCCTGGGAGGGGAGGGGCAGGAGGCCCTGGGCCGCAGGGTGGCCGTCCCCTGGCGGGGGGAGGTGCGGGTGGGGGTGGTGGTGGGGGAGGGGGGCAGGCCCTCCCACGCCCTGCGCCACGCCTTGGCCTACCTGGACGGGGCCCCTTACCTGCGCCCGGAGGAGGTCCTCTTCCTGGAGGAGGCCAGCCGCTACCTCTTCGCCCCCCTGGGCCAGGTGCTGGCGGACTTCCTCCCGCCCTCTCCCGAGCTCCGCCACCGGGTGCGGCTTTACCCCGGGGCCGATCCGAAGGTGCTCCCCAAGGGTCTGGAGGCCCTCACCGCCTGGCAGGAGGCCAGGGGGTTTGACCCCAGGCTCTTGGACCCCTTGCGGGAGGCGGGGGTCTTGGAGGAGGAGGTGGCCTTCAAGGAGGGGCGGCGGGTTCTCCTCCCCCTCAAGGAGGCCCACCCTGACCCCACCCTGGACCGGGTCCTGCAGGCCTTGCGGTCCATGGGCCAGGCGGAAAGCCAGGCGGCCCTGGCCCGGGCCGCGGGGGTGGGGGTGGGGCGGGTGAGGCGGCTCCTCGAGGAGGGGTATGTCGGCTACGGGGAACCCCTGGCCTCTCCGCCTCCGGGAGAGCCCGTGGAACCCCTCCCCCTCCCCGAGCGCCCGGAGCGCCTGAACGGGGGAAGGTTTCTGGAGAGGGTCCGCCTCCTGGCGGGCCTGGTGGCGGAGGGGGACCACCTGGTCCTCTTTCCCGAGGTGAGCCTCCTGGAGCGCTTCCTGCGCCACTTCCCCCGGGCCAGGCCCTACCACGGGGGGCTTCCCCCCAAGGAGCGGGAAGCCCTCTTCCGGGCCCCCAGGGGCCTGGTCTTCGCCACCTACGGGGGGCTCCTCCTCCCCTTCACCCCGCGCTCCCTGGTGGTGGTGGAGGAGGGGAGCGAGAGCTACAAGCTTCCCTCGGGAAGCCGGGCCTTCGTGCCCCCGCTGGCGGAGATGCGGGCCCGGCTCCTCGGCGTGCCCCTCACCTACCTCTCCCTGGTGCCCGCGGTGGAGGTATTGGAGCGGCCCGGCCTCACCTTTCCCGTGCCCAGGCCCCGGCTCCTCCTCGTCGACCTCAGGCGGGAAAGGGGCCACCCCCTCACCGGGCGGGCCCTGGCCCTCCTGAAGCAGGTGGAGGAGAAGGGCCGCCAGGCGGTGGTCCTCTCCCCCCGCCTGGGGTACAGCGCCCTCCTCCTCTGCGCCGACTGCGGCTACCGGCCCAACTGCCCCGACTGCGCCCTCCCCTTGCGCTACCACAAGGAGGCGAAGGCCCTCCTCTGCCACCAGTGCGGCCACCGGGAACCCCCCCCGCCCCTGTGCCCAAGGTGCGGCTCCACCCTCCTGGAGCCCAGGGGGCCGGGTTTGGAGTGGATTCAGGAAGAGTTGAAAAGGCGGCTTGCCCTACCCGTCTACCGCTACACCAAGGAGGAGAAGGACGACCTGGGCCCCCTGCTCGCCGGGAAGCCCGGGGTGGTGGTGGGCACCACCGCCCTGCTTCGCGGGCCCACCCTGCCCGAGCTGGCCCTGGTCCTCCTGCCCTACGCCGACGGCTTCCTCTACGAGGCGGACTTCCGGGCGGCAGAGCGCTACCACCGCCTGCTCTGGGCCCTCACGGAGCTCCGGCCCGGCCGCAGGCCCCTCCTGGCCCTCCAGACCTACACCCCCGACCACCCCGCCCACCTGGCCCTTTTGGAGGGAAGCGTGGAGGCCTTCCCCTGGGCGGAAAAGGCCCTCCGGGAGGCCCTGGCCTACCCGCCCCGGGTGCGCATGGTGAAGCTGGAGGTGGCCCACCGCCTGGAGGAGCGGGCCCTCGAGGCCGCCTTCGCCCTGCGGGAGGCCCTGAAGGGGGTGGCGGGGGAGGAGGAGGTGCTGGGCCCTGCCCCCGCCCCCATCCCCCGGGTGAAGGGGCAGCACGTCTTCCACCTCCTCCTCAAGGGCAGCACGGAGCGCCTGGCGGAGCTCCTTTCCCGCCTGGACCGCCGCAGGTTCCGGCTGGACCCCGACCCCCACCGCTTCGTGGGGCTTCTGGAGGACTGACGCCGCCCTGCCCGGGGGGCACCTCCCCCGGCTGGGTCGCGGCGGGGGCCCCTGGGAAGCGGGCATGGGGGCCGCGGGCGGGCGCCCTTCCCCTTGGGGGTGCGGCGTTCCTCCAGGGGGTGGGGTAGCATACCCCCCGTGGAGGCCCGCGCCTGGGTGGAGGTGGACCTGCTGGCCTTGGAGGCCAACCTCGCCCTCCTCCGCGCCCGGGCCCGGGGGGAGGTGATCCCCGTGCTGAAGGCGGACGCCTACGGGCACGGGGCCCTGCCCCTGGCCCGCTTCCTCTGCCAAAGGGGGGCCAGGCGGGTGGCGGTGGCTGCGGTGGGGGAGGGGAGAACCTTAAGGCGGGGCGGGGTGGAGGGGGAGGTGCTCCTTCTGGGAAGCCTCCACCCCCTGGAGGCCGAGGAGGCCCTGCGCTGGAACCTGGTGCCAAGCCTCTCCACCCTCGAGGCGGCAAGGGCCCTGGCGGCAAGGGCCCGGGCCCTGGGCCTTACCCCCCGCGCCCACCTCAAGGTAGATACGGGGATGCGCCGGGTGGGTTTCCCCTGGGAGGAGGCGGGGGAGGCCCTCCGGGCGGTGGAGGCCCTGGGGGTGCGGGTGGAAGGGGTCTACACCCACCTGGCCACCGCGGGGGAGGACGCCGCCTTCGTGGAGGTGCAAAGGCGCCGTTTCCAAAGGGTGCGGGAGGCTTTAGGGGAGGGCTACTTTTACCACCTGGAGAACTCCTACGGCCTCCTCCTCCACGGGGGGGAAAACGTCCGGGTGGGCCTGGCCCTCTACGGCCTCGTCCCTGGCTTTGGGCTGAGGCCCATCCTGCGCCTCCTCGCCCGGCCCACCCTGGTGAAGCGCTTGCGGCCCGGGGACCGGGTGGGCTACGGGGGGGAGTACGTGGCCCGGGGGGGGGAGTGGCTCGCCACCCTGCCCGTGGGCTACGCCGACGGGCTTCCCCGGGGGGCGGTGCGCCACGTGCGGGGGCCAGGGGGGGAACTCCTCCCCCTGGCGGGCCGCATCTCCATGGACCAGACCACGGTCCTCCTCCCGGGGCCGCTTCCCCTGGAGGCGGTCTTCGAGGTTCTCTCCCCGGACTTCGGCCCCACGGGCCTCCTGGCCTGGGCCGAAGCCCGGGGCACCATCCCCTACGAGGTGGTGGTGCACCTCTCCCGGAGGCTCCCCCGGGTCTACCGCTACGGCGAGGAGGTGCGGGAGGTTGCGAACAGTTGACCCTCAGCCCCCCTTTCCCCATCCCACACCAAACCCCGCTCCCAAATCCCGCCATTCCCTACAACCTCCCTTCGCACGGAGCAAAAGGCCTGGACCCGTAGAATGTTCCCCAGGAGGTCCAGACGCGAAGGGAAAGAAACGTAAAGGCAAGGGCAAAGGACCCCAGTTCTTCGTCGGCCTGGAAGCCCTCCTCGTTTTTCCTGACCACGGGGACCACGTGGCCACCCTGGACCTCATGCGAAGGTTCTCCGCCGCCCTCCGCTTCGCCTACAACAGGCTCCTGGAGGGAGAAAAGCGGGAGGATCTGAAAAAGGAAGACGGCCCCCTCTGCACCCTCTTCGGCCTCAACACCCGCTACGCGGACGACGCCCTCCTGAAGGCCCAGGCCCTCCTCACCTCCCAGAAGGAGCTCGGAGAAAACCCCCGCAAGGTAGTCTTCGGGGGCAGGAAGCTTTTCCGGCAACTCTCCCGGCTCAAGAAGAGCAACCTGCCCCTTTACGAACGCCGCAAACGGGAGTGGCGGGAAAAGCGCAAGGGGACCCTCTACGCCCGTGGGGACCGGAGCAAGGGCGGCAACCTCAACCTGCGCCTTCTGGTGCGGGATGGAGCTTTGTGGCTCCGGATCAACCTGGTGCACCGCCCTGCCTGGGCCCTGGTGCGGACCTCCCACCCCCGCCTTCACGAACTCCTCTCCCGGGTTTACACCGAAGAGCCCTACAACGTGGAACTCGCCTTGAGGGAAGGGAAGGTGTATGCCCTCTTCACCTGGGAGGAGAGGCTTCCTCCCCTGGTGGTCAACGCCCAAAGCGGGGTCCTGGCCCTGGACGTGAACGCCGACCCCTACGGGCTGGCCCTGGCCATCGTGAACCCGGATGGAAGCCTGAGGCGCTACCTCACCCTCTCCCTGGAGGGGGTAGACCAGGCCCCCAACAAGGGGGCCAAGGAACTTCTCCTTTGGCAAATAGCCCACCGGATCGTTTCCCTGGCCTGGGAGGAGGGGGTAGCCCTGGCCACGGAGAGGCTGAAGCATCTTCCCAAGGGAAGGAGAGGGGATGGTCTGGGCAAAACCTTCCGCCGCAACGCCCACCGCTTCGCCTACCGCTCCCTGCTGAGGAAGGTCCATACCCTGGCCTGGAGGAGGGACATCCAGTCCCTGGAGGTGAACCCCCAGGACACCTCCACCATTGGCATGCTGAAGTACGCTCCTCTCCTTGCCCTTTCCAAGGACATCGCTGCGGCCTACGTGATTGGGAGACGGGCTTTGGGCTACCGGGAAGAAGTCCCCAGACACCTCAGGGCCCTCCTCCAGGACCCTTCCTTCCACGAACACACCCGGCGCTTCTACGAGGGGAGGATTGCCGAGCTGAGGACGAAGCGCCGTCAGGAGAGGAACCCTTACCTGAAGAGAAGACTTGGGCGGGAGCTTTACCAAGCGAGGAAAGCTCTCGCGACCCTGCAAAGCCCGCAGGGCGAGCCTGGGAGCCCCGAAGGGTCCACCGGGGGAAGGAACCCCTGGGGCGGCAATCCCTGGCGAGCCCTGCGGGTAGGCACCCTCCTTCCCCTTCTTGGGCGTAGGGTACCGAGGGACCTCTCGGTCCTGAAGCCCATCCTGCATGGATCGTGGGAGGGGTGGAGGGGAGGCTTAGACCCTCATCCTGGTGGGGGGTCGGCCATCACGGGACCTCCTCATGTGGAGGTGGGTAGTGGTGGCTAGAGTTGACCAGGTCCTAGACTAGACCCGTGCAGGCGGTGCGCCTCTTCCAGGGCTACCTCTGGCACCCCGAGGAGCTTCCCCTAGACCCCAAGGCCCTCCTGCCCGGGGAGGTGGGGGGGGCAAGGCTTTTGCTGGACCGGGTGCCGCCCCCTACCTCCTTCTTCGAGGACGGCACCCCCACCGCGGGCCAACGCTTCTACCAGCTCACCCTCCTCCTCCTCACCGAGGAGTCCCCGGAGGCGCTCAAGCCGGTGGCGGAGGCGGTGGCCCCGGTGCTCCAGGGGCTGCTGGAGGCCCTGCCCCCCGGGGTGGGCTGGCTCCTGCTGGAGGACCTCCGCCCCCTCTAGGCCCCTCAGCGCTTCCGGAGCAGGAAGGCCAGCAGGAGGGAGACGCCCCCCAGGGCGAAGGCCAGGAGGCTTTCCGGCCTCCAGGCGAAGCCCTGGGGGCGGAGGGGCGGAAGGAGGCCGCTCTCGTAGGCCCGCACCTGCGCCCGGGGGTCCTCCGCCAGGAGGTCCACCAGGGGGGGGCTTCCCGGGGGAGCCCCCAGGGTCCAGGGCCCCCCCTCGGGGGTGGTGGGGCGGAGGTACCAGGGGGCAAAGGGGTCGAAGAGGCCCACACCCCCGTAGTAGCCGTACGCCTCCGGGGGGAGCCCGGTGTCCAGGACCACCCACTCCCCCTCCCGCCAGGCCCGCACGGGGGTCCGCTCCCCCTCAGGGGTTCTTCCCTCCGCCCCGAAGCCGGTGAGGACGAAGGCCAGGTTCCAGCCCTCCCCCGGGGGGGTGCGCAGCCCGGGGACCAGCACCTCCTCCCCCCCCTCCTCCGTGTCCAGCCAGAGGACCACCGTGGCCAGGCTGAAGCCCAGGGGGCCTCCCAGGGGGTTGGGGTAGCGGGCCAGGCGCACCCGGAGGTGGAGTCTCCCCTCCCGGGCCTCCCCCGCCAGGGCCAGGAGGTCGGCGTAGCCTTCCCCCGCCTCCCGGAAGAGGGCCGCCCGGGGGTAGAGGTAGGCGAGGCCCTGGTCGTCGCCCAAGGGGTCCTGGAAGAGAAAGAGCACGGCCACCTTTATACCAGCCCGAGGAGGGCCCGCACCAGCTTGGCCGGGTCGTGCTGGGCCAAGGGGCCCTCCTCCCGGAAATCCCCGGTGATCACCCGCACCCCGTCCACGGCGAAGGGCCTGGGGTCGAAGGGGACGGGGAAGCGCTCCTCCTCCGCGTAGCGCCGGAGCACCCCCTCCGGGATGGGGGCGGTGTGCACCAGGACCACCTCGGGCCTCCGGCCCAGGTGGTAGGCGATGGCCTTGTAGTGGTCGTAGGCTGTGTACCCGTCCGTCTCCCCCGGCTCGGTCATCAGGTTCACCACGTAGGCCAGGGGGGCGGGGGCCTGGGCCAGGGCCTCCCTGAGGGGGCCGGGCAGGAAGCTGGGGAGGATGCTGGTGTACAGGCTCCCCGGCCCCAGGACCAGGAGGTGGGCCCGGCGGATGGCCGCCAGGGCTTCGGCCATCACCTCCTCGGGTTCGGGGACCAGGAAAACCTCCCGGATACGCCCCCGCCTTGCGCGGATGGCCACCTCGCCCACCGCCTCCGAGCCGTCTTGGAAGCGGGCCCCAAGCCGCACCGCCTCCGGGGTAGCGGGGAGGACCTGGCCCCGCAGGTTCAGGATGGCGTTGGCCTCGAGGATGGCCTCGGCAAACCCCCCAGCGGCCTGGTTGAGGGTCACCAGGAGGAGGTTGCCGAAGGTGTGCCCCGCCATCTCTCCCCGGTCGAAGCGGTGGTCCAGGAGGTGGGAGAGGGCGGGGCGCTCGGAAAGCGCCCCCAGGCAGTCCACCAGGTCCCCCACCGCGGGGAGGCCGTAGGCGAGCCGGAGCCTGCCCGTGGAGCCTCCGTCGTCGGTCACCGCCACGATGGCGGTGGTGTTGGCGGTGTGCTCCTTGAGGCCCCGGAGCACCCGGGAAAGCCCCGTGCCCCCGCCGAAGGCCACCACCTTGGGGCCCTGCTCCAGCCGCCTGCGCACGTAGACCCTTTCCGGCACCTCCTCGGGCTCGGTGAAGGCGGAGAGCATGCTGCGGTTCATGGCCCGCACCCCCCCCACCAGGAGGAGGAGGCCCAGGAGGGCCGCCCCCCAGGCCCAGGGCTCCGGGGGTGGGGGAGGGAGGAAGCGGGCGAGGCCGTAGGCCAGGAGGCCTGCCCCCAGGCCCGCCAAGGCGGCGTAGCGCTTCACCCGCATCCCCGGGTAGAGCCAGCGAAGGGGGGGGAAGCGCCGGGCAAGCCCTTTGGCTACCCGGTACAATCCCTGGTGCTTACTCCTCCTTGTCCACATCCCGGTGGCTCACCTCCACCCGGAAGCGGCCTGCAAGCTCCTCGGCGAGCCTTTCTGCCGCGGCCACGCTCCGGTGCCTTCCCCCGGTGCACCCGATGGCGGCGGTGTAGAAGGCCCTGCCCTCCTTTCTGGCCCCTTCCGCCGCCAGCCCCACCACGCTCAAAAGGGCCCGGTAGTAGGGCTCCACCTCCTCCCGGAAGACGTAGGCCTTCACCTCTGGGTCCAGCCCGGTCCTGGGCTTGAGGGCGGGGTCGTAGTGGGGGTTGGGCAAGGGGCGCACGTCCAGGACCAGATCGGCCTCCTGGGGCGGGCCCCACTTGAAGCCGAAGGAGAGGAGGCGGAGGAGAAACCCCGCTTCCTCCCCCAAAAAGCGGCTGAGGGCCTCCTTTAGCGCCCTCGGGGAGAGCTCCGAGGTGTCCAGGACCAGGTGGGCCCTGGCCCTTAGGGGCCCCAGGATGCGGCGCTCCTCACCGATCTCCCGCAGGAGGTTCCCCGCCCCCAGGGGGTGGACCCTGCGGGTCAGGTTGTAGCGGCGGAGGAGGACCTCGGGGCGGGCCTCGAGGTAGACCACCGTGGGCCCGAGTTCGTCGAGAACCGATTCCAGATCGCCCAGGAAGGCCAGGGCCCGGGCGTCCAGCACCACCCCCGCCCGCTTCACGCCCCGGCCTTCCAGCTCCTGCAGGAGGGGCTTCCAGAGGCCTGGGGGAAGGTTGTCCACCATGAAGTAGCCCAGGTCCTCCAGGAAGCCCTTGGCCGTGGTCTTGCCCGCCCCGGAGAGCCCGGAAAGCACCAAAAAGCGCATCCCCTTGACTATACCCGCCTCCTTAGCCACAGGTTGAAGAGGGCCAGGAGGAAAAGCCCAGGAAGCCCCACCACCCCGATGAGGAGGTCGTGGGTGCGCTCCACCAGGAGCAGGGAAAGGGCCGCCACCGCGTTCAGGGTGCCGTGGAGGAGGGCTGCGGCCAGCAGCGAGCCCCCCTTCTCCCGCACGTAGAGGAGGACGGGGGTGAGGAGGAGGGTGAAGAGGACCATCATGGGCACCCCCAAGAGGGGCTCATGGGGGTAGTTGTGGCCGGAGAGGACCAAGGGAGCGTGCCAAAGCCCCCAGTAAAAGCCGATCTCCAGGCTGGCGGGCCAGAAGCCCCGCTCCCGAAGCCTTTCCCAGAGGTACCCCCGCCACATGAGCTCTTCCCCCAAGGCGGCCACCAGGTTCACCGTGGCCCCCGCCAGGAGGCCCGTGAGGAGGAGGATGAGGGGAAGGAGGCGGAAAAAGCCCTGGAGCAGGGCGAGGTCCTCCGGGGGAATCCCCTCGTAAAGGGCGGCGAAGCCCCGCCAGGGGGCGAAGGGCAGGCTCAAGGGGAGGGAGAGCAGGGTGAGGGCCACGGGGAAGAGCCAGGCAAAGAGCCAGAAGCGGTTGGGCCGCAAAGCCAGGGGAAGGCGCACCCCTTCCTTGCGGGCGAAGTAGAGGGCCACCAGGCCGGGGATCCACATGTAGAGGAAGCCGAAGGCCGTGAGGAGGAGGGCGGTTTCGGGGTTCGCCTCTTCTGGGGCAGGGTTCCAGCGCCCGCCCAGGAGGTAAAAGAGCAGGTAAACCCCCCACGAAAGGCCGAAGGTCCAGTAAAGGGCACTCATCGTCTCCCGTCCGGGGCCATTCCCGCCGCCTTGGCCCGCACCCCCACCTCATCATAAGTACCCGCACGCAAAGGCTGCCCCACCGACCAAAGCCAAAGCGGCGTGCTCAAGGCCCCTTTGGGGCCCCGTCGTGGCCCAGGCCACGACGGGGTACTTAGTCCCGGACCCGGTCAGGGCCCATAATGGTCCTGATGAAGGCCATGACCTTCTGGGTCAAGCCGCAAAGCTCCCTCGAGGCCCTGCCCGAGGCCAGGGACCTGGTCCAGGACCTCCTGGAGCTCTTTTATGAGTATTTCCCCGAGTACGAGGGGTGCCTGGGCTTCTCCCAGTCCCCCAGAAGGCCGCGCTACCTCTTCCTCTACATGGAAGGCCCCTGCGGCGGGCTTCTGCCCTCGGCGGCGCTCTTTCTAAAGGACCTCTTGGAAACCGCCTTCCCCGGGGCCGAGGTGCGGGTCTACGGCAAGCCCTGGCCCTAGCGGCGTTTCTTCACCAACCATTCCTCCTCCCGCACCCCTTGGCGGGCGTTCACCACCCGGGCCAGGACGAAGAGGAGGTCGGAAAGGCGGTTTAGGTAGCGGATGGCCTCGGGGTTCACGGGCTCTTCCCGGCTCAGGGCCACCACCTTGCGCTCCGCCCGGCGCACCACGGTGCGGGCCAGGTGCAAGGCCGCCGCCGCCGGGTGCCCCCCGGGCAGGACGAAGCCGCGGAAGGGGGGGCTTTCCTCCATGTAGCGGTCAATGGCCCGCTCCAGGCCTTCCACGTCCTCGGCGTCCATGCGGGCGATGTTCCGCTCGTAGGGGCTTCCCATGCGGGTGGCCAGGTCGGCCCCCAGGTCAAAGAGGGCGTTTTGGATGCGCTCCAAGAGGTCCTGGAGATCCAGGTGCTCCTTGGGCAGGAGGCTCCGGGCCAGGCCGATGGCGGAGTTGGCCTCGTCCACGGTGCCGTAGGCCTCCACTCGGGGGTGGGCCTTCACCACCCGCTCGGCCCCGTAGAGGCCGGTTTCCCCCGCGTCCCCCGTCTTGGTGTAGATCTTCATGGCCCCTATTCTAGGGGGCCGCCTTCCCGCACAAGGGGAGGGGGATTACCCGAAAAGCGGGTGCGGGGAGAGGGGACCTGCCCGCCGGGACAGCAGCGGGGCCGCAAAAGGGCGCTTCCGGGGTTGCTACCGGCCCCGGAAGCTTTGCCTTCTGGACTTGGCGGGCCCGAGAGGATTCGAACCCCTGACCTGCTGATCCGTAGTCAGCCGCTCTATCCAACTGAGCTACGGGCCCAAGCCGACCCTCAAGGTAGCACGGGAAAGCCCCCCTTGTCAATAATGGGCAAGGTGCGGGAGCGGCGTCTGGAAGGCCATATCCTTAGCCTGCTTCAGGAGGCGCTTTCCCTGGAGGAGCTCCACGCCCGCCTGCAACCCCTTTACCCGGGCCTCAGAAAGGCCACCCTCTTCGCCCTCCTGGTGCGGCTCAGGCGGGAGGGGAAGGTGGCCTTCCGGGAGGGGCGCTTCCTAGCGGGCAAACCGCAGGACGCGGACCTCTAGCCCGTCGGAAACCTGGACTTCCCACTCGCGGCCAGGAGGAAGGCCCTCGAGGGCAAAGGGCGCCTCCCCCGCCCGGTGCCAGAGGCCCAGGGTGGTGCGGGAGCCGTCTTCGGCCACGTGGAAGAGGGAGAAGAAGGGGTAGCCCTGGACGCGCGCGCGGAGCCAGCCCTCATCCTCCCGCAGGTTCACTTGGGACGCGGCTTGGGGGAGCAGGGGGCGGTGGCTTCGTAGAGCAAGGTGGCGCCCAGGTAGAGCCTCACTTATAGAGTGGCCGGTTGGGGGAGATTGGTTGACAGGAAGCCGGCAAGACCAGGGTTAATGCGAAAAGGCTGGCTGTTCGGGCTATCCCTCCCACCCCAGCCCGCTCCCTCGGGGGTGCGGATGAGAGGTGCTATCCTGGGCCTTAATGCGGCCCGGGCTTGCGGCGAGGAGGCTGGTCCTGAAGGTGGGGAGCGCGGTCTTGGCGGGGCCTTCCGGCCTGGACCTGCCCGCCATGGGGGAGATCGCCCGCCAGGTGCTGGCCCTGCGGGAGGAGGGGCGGGAGGTGGTCCTGGTCTCCTCCGGGGCGGTGGCGGCGGGGATGGCGGCTTTGGGCCTTCCCCGGCCCCAGGACATGCCCGCCAAGCAGGCCCTGGCGGCGGTGGGCCAGCCCCTCCTCATGGCCGCTTGGCGGGAGGTCTTCGCCCCCACCCCCGTGGCCCAGGTCCTCCTCACCGCCGAGGACCTGGCCTCCCGGGAGCGCTACCTCAACGCCAAGGCCACCCTGCAGGCCCTTTTGCGCCTCGAGGCCCTCCCCATCATCAACGAGAACGACACCGTGGCCTTCCAGGAGATCCGCTTCGGGGACAACGACCAGCTCTCCGCCCGGGTGGCGGCCCTGGTGGAGGCGGGGCTTTTGCTCCTCCTTTCCGACGTGGACGCCCTTTACGAGGAAGACCCCAAGCGGAACCCCACGGCCCGGCCCATCCTCGAGGTGGAGCGGGTGGAGGCGGTCTTGGGCCACGCGGGGGAGGGGAACCCCTTGGGGAGCGGGGGGATGCGCTCCAAGCTCCTGGCGGCCCGGATCGCCGGCCGGGTGGGCATCCCCACCCTGCTCCTTCCCGGGAGGCGGCCTGGGGCGGTGCTGGAGGCCCTCAAGGGCGCCCCCCTCGGCACCTACTTCCACGCCAGGAGGCGGTACCGGGGGGAGAGGGCCTGGCTCTATGGCCTGCTCCGGCCCAAGGGGGAGCTCGTTCTGGACGCGGGGGCGGTGCGGGCCCTGAAGGAGCGGGGGGCAAGCCTCCTGCCCGCGGGGGTGAAGGCGGTGCGGGGGCGGTTCGGCCGGGGAGAGGCGGTGCGCCTCCTCTCGGAGGCGGGGGAGGAGGTGGGGGTGGGCCTTGCCAACTACGCCGCCGAGGAGATCGAGCGCATCCGGGGGCACAGGAGCGCCGAGATCGAGGCCCTTTTGGGCTACCGCTACACCGAGGAGGTGGTCCACCGGGACCACCTGGTCCTGAAGGAGGAAGCATGAGGGTTGAGGATCTTGAGGCTACCCTGAGGGGCATGGCGGAGGCGGCCCGGGCCAGGCTCCCCGCCCTCGCCAAGGGGAACCGGGATGCGGCCCTCCTGGCCATGGCCCAGCTTTTGCAGGCGCGCTGGCAGGAGGTGCTGGAGGCGAACCGGGAAGACCTAAAGGAAGCGGAGGCCGCTGGGCTCCCCAAGGCCAAGCTGGACCGGCTCGCCCTGCGGGAAAAGGACCTCAAGGCCCTCACCGAGGGCCTTCGCCAGATCGCCGCCTTGCCGGACCCCTTGGGGCGGATCGAAGGGCTTAGCAAGAGGCCCAACGGCCTCCGGGTGGGCCGGATGCGGGTGCCCTTGGGCCTCATCGGCTTCGTCTACGAGGCCCGCCCCGGGGCCACGGTGGAGGCGGTCTCCGTGGCCCTGAAGGCGGGGAACGCCATGCTCTTAAGGGGCGGCAAGGAGGCCTTCCGCTCCAACCAGGCCCTGGTTTCCCTGTGGCATCGGGCCTTGAGGGAGGCCGGGCTTCCTGTGGAGGCGGTGAGCCTGGTGCCCACCACGGACCGGGAGGCCATCCTGGCCCTGTGCCGCCTGGAGCTATTGGACCTCCTCATCCCCCGGGGGGGGGAGGAGCTCATCCGCCTGGTGCAACGGGAGGCCCGGGTGCCGGTTTTGGCCCACGCCAAGGGGGTGAACCACCTCTACGTGGACGAGCGGGCGGATCTTTCCATGGCCCTCCGCCTGGCCCTGAACGGCAAGACCCAGCGGCCTGCGGTGTGCAACGCCCTCGAGGCCGTCCTGGTCCACGAGGGGGTGGCCGAAGCCTTCCTTCCCCTGCTGGAAAGGGCCATGCGGGAGCGGGGGGTGGAGCTCAGGGCCTGCCCCAAGGCCCTTGCCCTCCTAAAGGAGGCCGTCCCCGCCTCCGAGGAGGAGTGGGACCGGGAGTACTTGGACCTGATCCTCCGGGTGAAGGTGGTCTCGGGGCTGGAGGAGGCCCTGGCCCACATCGCCCGCTTCGGCTCCCGCCACACCGAGGCCGTCTGCACCGAGGACCCCCGGGTGGCCTGGCGCTTTTTGGAGGAGGTGGACGCGAGCCTCGTCCTCTGGAACGCCTCCACGCGCTTCAACGACGGCTTCCAGCTGGGCCTGGGGGCGGAGATCGGCATCAGCACCTCCAAGCTCCACGCCTACGGCCCCATGGGGCCCCTGGAGCTCACCACCAGCAAGTGGGTGGCCCTGGGGGAGGGGCAGGAGCGGGCGTAGGGTGCTGCGAAGGCTCCTCGCCCTCTACCAAGAGGCCCACGTTCCCTTCTTCGCCGCCGCCCTGGCCTACTACGCCCTCCTTTCCCTCATGCCCCTCCTCTTCCTCCTGGTGGGGGTCTTCGGCCTCCTCCTCTCGGGAAGCCCCTCCTTGCGGGCGGAGTTCCTGGAGGGGGTGGCGGCCTTGGCGCAAAGCCTCTTCCCGGCCAGGCCCGAGCTGGCGGAAGACCTCCTCCGCTTCCTCACCCGGAGCGCCTTCCCCCTGACCCTGGCCAGCGGGCTTCTCCTGCTCTGGTCGGGGAGCAACTTCTTTGCCGCCCTGAGCTACGCCCTGGGGCTTATCTTCGGCAGCCCCCCCGGGCTTCGCCACCGGCTTTTGGGCCTGGTCATGCCCTTTCTGCTGGGCCTGGGCCTCATCCTCCTCGCCCTCTTCGGCCTGGCCGTGGGCTTCCTCCTCCGCTTCCTGCCCCCGGAGTGGCGGGGGGTTTGGGGGCCTTTCCAGGCCCTTTTTCCCCTGGTGGCCGCCTTCTCCCTCTTCCTCTTCACCTACGCCTTCTTCCGGGGGCTTAGGGGCTTCCGCGAGCTTCTCCCTTTGAGCGTGGGGGCAGGGGCCGCCACCCTCCTCTTCGAGGCGGTGCGGCTGGGCCTTCCCCGGCTCCTCCCCCGCTCCCAGTACGAGCTCCTCTACGGCCCCTTGGCGGGCTTCGTCCTGGCCCTCATCGGGCTTTACCTGGTCCTCTGGGTCTTCCTCCTGGGGGCCCTCCTCGCCCGGGCGCTGGAAGAGGCCTAAGGGATTTTGGCGGGGGAGTATGATGGTCCTATGCGCCGGGCCAGGCTAACCCCCTAGGGCGGGAAGGGGCCTGGCCGTCCCTTCCCCCTTGGGGAAGGGCTTTTTTGAGGGAGGCTAGACGCATGGAGAAGTACAACCCTCACGCCATAGAGCCCAAGTGGCAGCGCTTCTGGAAGGAAAAGGGCTTCATGCGGGCCAAGGAGGCGCCCGGGAAGCGGGGCAAGCAGTACGTGCTGGTCATGTTCCCCTACCCCTCTGGGGACCTGCACATGGGCCACCTGAAGAACTACACCATGGGGGACGTCCTGGCCCGCTTCCGCCGGGTGCAGGGCTATGAGGTCCTCCACCCCATGGGCTGGGACGCCTTCGGCCTGCCCGCGGAGAACGCCGCCCTTAAGTTCGGCCTCCACCCCCGGGACTGGACCTACCAAAACATCCGCCAGGCCAAGGAGAGCCTCGAGCTCATGGGCATCCTCTACGACTGGGACCGGGAGGTGACCACCTGCGAGCCCGACTACTACCGCTGGAACCAGTGGATTTTCATAAAAATGTGGGAAAAGGGCCTGGCCTACCGGGCGGGGGGGCTGGTGAACTGGTGCCCCAAGTGCCAGACCGTTTTGGCCAACGAGCAGGTGGTGGAGGGCCGCTGCTGGCGCCACGAGGACACCCCGGTGGAGAAGCGGGAGCTGGAGCAATGGTACCTGCGCATCACCGCTTATGCCGATAGGCTCCTGGAGGACCTCGAGGGCCTCCGGTGGCCCGAGAAGGTGAAGGCCATGCAAAGGGCCTGGATCGGCCGCTCCCAGGGGGCGGAGATCCACTTCCCCGTGGAGGGCTCCGAGGAAAGGATCACCGTCTTCACCACCCGGCCCGACACCCTTTTCGGGGCCACCTTCCTGGTCCTGGCCCCGGAGCACCCCTTGACCCTCAAGCTGGCTTCCCCGGAGAGGCGGGCCGAGGTGGAGGCCTACGTGGAGGCTGCCCGGCGCAAGACGGAGATCGAGCGCCAGGCGGAGGGCCGGGAGAAGACCGGGGTCTTCCTGGGGGCCTACGCCCAAAACCCCGCCACCGGGGAGCGGATCCCCATCTGGACCGCGGACTACGTGCTCTATGGCTACGGCACCGGGGCCATCATGGGGGTGCCCGGCCACGACGCGAGGGACTTTGAGTTCGCCAAGAAGTTTGGCCTGCCCATCCGCAAGGTGATCGAGCGCCCGGGAAAGCCCCTGCCCGAGCCCCTCGAGGCCGCCTACGAGGAGCCTGGGGTCATGGTGAACTCCGGGCCCTTTGACGGCACGGAAAGCGAGGAAGGCAAGAAGAAGGTGATCGCCTGGCTGGAGGAGAGGGGCCTGGGGAGGGCCAGGGTCACCTACCGCCTCCGGGACTGGCTCATCAGCCGCCAGCGCTACTGGGGTACCCCCATCCCCATGGTCCACTGCGAGGCCTGCGGGGTGGTGCCGGTGCCCGAGGAGGAGCTTCCCGTCCTCCTCCCCGACCTCAAGGACGTGGAGGACATCCGCCCCAAGGGGAAAAGCCCCCTGGAGGCCCACCCCGAGTTCTACGAGACCACCTGCCCCAAGTGCGGCGGCCCCGCCCGGCGGGACACCGACACCATGGACACCTTCTTCGACTCCAGCTGGTACTACCTGCGCTACGCCGATCCCAAGAACGAGGGGCTCCCCTTTGACCCGGAGAGGGCGAACTTCTGGATGCCCGTGGACCAGTACATCGGCGGGGTGGAGCACGCGGTGCTTCACCTCCTCTACAGCCGCTTCTTCACCAAGTTCCTCCACGACCTGGGGATGGTGGAGGTGGAAGAGCCCTTCACGGGCCTCTTCACCCAGGGCATGGTCCTGGCCTGGACGGACTATGGCCCTGTGGCGGTGGAAGGGGAGGTGGTGCGCCTGCCCGAGGCCACCCGCATCCGCCTGGAGATCCAGGAGAAGGAGCTTTCCCTGGAGGAGGTGCGGAAGATGGGGGCGGAGCTAAGGCCCCACGAGGACGGCACCCTGCACCTCTGGAAGCCCGCGGTGATGAGCAAGTCCAAGGGCAACGGGGTGATGGTGGGGCCCTTCGTGAAGGAGGAAGGGGCGGACATCGCCCGCATCACCATCCTCTTCGCCGCGCCCCCCGAAAACGAGATGGTCTGGACGGAGGAAGGGGTACAGGGGGCCTGGCGCTTCCTGAACCGCGTTTGGCGCCGGGTGGCCGAGGACAAGGAGGCCCTCCTCTCGGTAAGCGGGAAGTTCCAGGCGGAGGCCCTGGGGGGGGCGGACCGGGAGCTTTACCAGAAGCTCCACGCCACCTTGAAGAAGGTGACGGAGGACCTGGAGCACTTGCGCTTCAACACCGCCATCGCCGCCCTCATGGAGTTCCTGAACGCCCTCTACGACTACCGCAAGGAGCGCCCGGTGACCCCGGTGTACCGCACCGCCATCCGCTACTACCTGCAGATGCTCTTCCCCTTCGCCCCCCACCTGGCCGAGGAGCTATGGCACTGGTTCTGGCCGGATAGCCTCTTCGAAGCGGGCTGGCCCGAGCTGGACGAGAAGGCTTTGGAGCGGGACGTGGTGGAGGTGGCGGTGCAGGTGAACGGGAGGGTGCGGGGAACCATCCGGATTCCCAAGGACGCCCCCCTGGAGGTGGCCCTGGCGGAGGCCAGGAAGGTGCGGAACGTCCAGACCCACCTGGAGGGCAAGGAGATCGTGAAGGAGATCTACGTGCCCGGCAGGATCCTGAACCTGGTGGTGCGCTAAGGAGCCTCCCCGGCGCCGGGGAGGGTAGCCGGGGCGAAGGGGGAAAGGAGGCGGGTGGGCACCACCTTGGCCACCTCCCCCGAGGCGGGGGTGAGGAAGAGGCCCTCCCCCGCTTCCCAGGCGAGAAGCCTCCCGTAGCCCAGGAGGAAGCCCTGCCCGTCCAAAAGGCCGTAGAGCCTCCCGGCCTCCCCCTGGCCCTCCAGGGGCAGGGACCGGGGCCTGGCCTCCTGGAAGTGGGCGAGAAGCCTCGCTAGGCGGTTTTGCCTCCTTTCCGCCGGGGTTTTCCTCCGGGCCCCGGGGAGGGGCGGGGCCAGGCGAACCCTCAGGTCCTTGCGCCAGGCCAGGGCCCGGTAGAGCCCCTCCGCCCCCAGGACCAGGACCTCCGCGGGCACCAGGGCCTCCGCCTGGAGAAGGCGGAACCCGGGGTGGAGGAGGCCGTCGGTGTCGGCCACCGCAGGGCTTCCCGGGGGGATGAGGCGGGCCAGGCGCAAGGCCCCCACCACCGCCCGGGCCTCGAGGCCTGCCGGGGAAAGGCTTCCCAGAAGGTAGCGGCGTAGGGGGGTGAGGGTGCCTTCCCGGTAGCGGAAGAGGGTGAAGGCTCCCGGCAACGCCCCCTGCCCCGGGTCCAGGTCCAGGAGGTAGGCCTCCCCGGCCTTCTCCAGGAGCCTTTGGGCCAGGGTGGACTTGCCCACGTCCGTGGGGCCCACCAGGAGGAGCACGCCCCTGACTCTACCACGGCCCTGTAGCCTGACGCCTTTTTGCCAGAAAGCATAAAAGTGTTATACTGATCCCACCATGGGCCTCTGGTTTGAGGAAAGCAGCGAGGAGCGGGCGGTCTTGGGGCCCTTCCGCGAGTTTCTCAAGGCGGAGGTGGCCCCAGGGGCGGCGGAGAGGGACCGCACCGGGGCCTTCCCCTGGGACCTGGTGCGGAAGCTGGCCCAGTTCGGCGTCTTCGGGGCCACGGTGCCCGAGGCCTACGGGGGGGCGGGGCTAACCAGCCGGCTTTTTGCCCGCATGGTGGAGGAGGTGGCCTACTACGATGGGGCCTTGGCCCTCACCGTGGCCAGCCACAACTCCTTGGCCACGGGGCACATCCTCCTGGCGGGGAACGAAAGGCAGAAGGAGGCCTTCCTGCCCAAGCTGGCCTCGGGGGAGCTTTTGGGGGCCTGGGGGCTCACGGAGCCGGGGTCGGGCTCGGACGCCGCCGCCCTCAAGACTAAGGCGGAGGCGGTGCCAGGGGGGTGGCTCCTGAACGGCACCAAGCAGTTCATCACCCAGGGGAGCGTGGCCGGGGTTTATGTGATCGTGGCCCGCACCGACCCCGCCCCAAGCCCGGAGAGGAAGCACCTGGGCCTCTCCGCCTTCGCCTTCTTCCGCCCCGAGCGGGGCCTTAGGGTGGGCCGCAAGGAGGAGAAGCTGGGCCTCGCCGCCTCCGACACCGCCCAGCTCCTCCTCGAGGACCTCTTCGTGCCCGAGGAGGGCCTTCTGGGGGAGCGGGGCAAGGGGTTTTACGACGTCTTGAGGGTGCTGGACGGGGGCCGGATCGGCATCGCCGCCATGGCGGTGGGCCTGGGACGGGCGGCCTTGGACCACGCCCTGCGCTACGCCAAGGAGCGGGAGGCCTTTGGCAGGCCCATCGCCGAGTACCAGGGGGTCGCTTTCAAGCTGGCGGAGGCGGCCACGGAGCTGGAGGCGGCGAGGCTTCTTTACCTGAAGGCGGCGGAGCTTCGGGATGCGGGAAGGCCCTATACCCTCGAGGCCGCCCAGGCCAAGCTCTTCGCCAGCGAGGTGGCGGTGAAGGCCTGCGACGAGGCCATCCAGGTCCTGGGGGGGTACGGCTACGTGAAGGACTACCCGGTGGAGCGCTACTGGCGGGATGCCCGCCTCACCCGCATCGGGGAGGGGACGAGCGAGATCCTGAAGCTGGTCATCGCCCGGCGTCTTCTAGAAGCGGTGTGAAGGTGAGGGGCGCGGGGGTCTTGAGGGCCAGCTGGCCGCAGGCCGCCCCCACGTCCCGCCCCCGGCTCCAGCGGATGGAGGTGGGCACCCCGAGGCGCCTCAGCGTCTCGGCGAAGGCCAGGATGCCCGCCTTGGGGGTGCCTTCCACGGGAGCGCCTTCCCAGGGGTTAAAGGGAATCAGGTTCACGTGGGCGCTTAGGCCCTTGAGGAGCCCGGCCAAAAGCCTGGCCTGCCAGGGGTGGTCGTTCAGGCCCTTGAGGAGGGTGTACTCAAAGGTGACCCGCCTTTTGGTCCTGGCGTAGTAGTGGCGCACCGCCTCGAGGATCTCCGCCACGGGGTAGCGCTCTGCGGTGGGGATGATCTTTTTGCGGGTTTCGTCGTCGGGGGCGTGGAGGGAGAGGGCGAGCCGCACCCCCAGGTCCTCCTCCGCCAGGCGGTAGATCCCCTTGGGGATGCCCACCGTGGAGAGGGTGATGCGCCTGGGGCTCATGGCCAGGCCCTTGGGATGGAGCATGGTGCGGATGGCCTTAAGCACGTTACCCAGGTTCAAAAGGGGCTCCCCCATGCCCATGAGGACCACGTTGCGGATCTCCCTGGGGGAGAGGCCCTGGTGGTGGGCGATGGCCAGGATCTGGGCGAGGATCTCCGCCGCGGTGAGGTTGCGGCCGAAGCCCAAGGCTCCCGTGGCGCAGAAGGTGCACCCGGCGGGGCAGCCCACCATGCTGGAGAGGCAGACGGTCTTGCGGTTAGGGTAGGGCATGTAGACCGCCTCGGTCCTCTGGCCGTCCAGGAGGGTGAAGAGGTACTTGACGCTGCCGTCGCGGCTGGGGTAGGCCTCCACCAGGGTGAACTCGGAGATGCGCCACTCCTTGCCCAGGGCCTCCCTCAGGCCCTTGGGCAGGTCGGTCATCTCCGCAAAGTCCAAGGCCCCCCGGGCGTAGAGCCAGTGGGCGATCTGGGCCTTGCGGTAGCCCTCGCCGGGGAGTTCTTCGGGTAGGAGTTCCAAGATGGGCCTCATGCCACGCCCTCGTAGAGGTCCGCGAGGCTAAGCCTTCCCCCCAAGCAGGGCAGGGCGAAGCTTTCCTCCAGGGGTTCTTCCACGAAGCCCTCTGCCGTCTTGCGGTACAGGGTGCCGCCCCGCCCCTCGCTTTCCAGGAGGAGGTAGCCCTCGAGGCTCGGCAGGCGCAGGTAGCGGGCCAGCTTCTCCCGCCGGTCCTGGGCCTCGGTGCTCGGGGAGAGCACCTCCACCACCAAACAGGGGGCGGTCTCGTAGAGGGGATGGGCCTTGGGGCCGCAGACCACCATGACATCCGGGTAGTAGAAGGTGTCCTCCGCGAGCCTGAGCTTCACGGTTTCGCTGTAGACCCGGCACCCCTTGGCCCGGGCCAGGGGCCTGAGGAGGGCCACCAGGTTGGTCACCAGGAGGTTGTGGTCCAGGCTGGCCCCGGCCATGGCGTAGGGAATGCCCCCCACCAGCTCGTGGCGCAGGGGGCTTTCCCCCTCCAGGGCCAGGTACTCCTCCTCCGTTAGGGGGCGCAGGGCCCGCTCGGTCATCCCCCCATTATAGCCCCCGCAGGGGCTTTGTGGGGGCTACCCCGGGCCCCGCCGCGGGGCGGATCGGCGCCATGGCAAGGGAATCCTCCCCTCCCAGGGATCTGGGCCTTACGCCGTGGGGAAAGCCCTTCGGTTCGTATACTGTGGGGGTGGAGGCGGCCCTGGCCTACCTTAAGGAGGCGGTGAGGAGGCTCCAGGAGGCCATGGACCTCGAGGCCCTCTACCTCTTCGGCTCCCACGCCCGCGGCACCGCTGACCCCCGCTCCGACCTGGACCTCCTGGTGGTGGCCCGCACCCCCCTGCCTCCCCTGAAGCGCATCGGGCTGGTGTTGGAGCTCCTTCAGGACGCTCCTGTGCCCGTGGACGTCCTGGTCCTTACCCCGGAGGAGCTGGATGAAAGGCGGGAACTCCCCTTCTTGCGGGGAATCCTAAGGGGGGCCCTACCCCTGTATGAGCGCGGAAAAGAGGCGGCTTGAGGGGGAACGCTGGCTCCTACAGGCCGAGGACGACCTGGAGGCCGGCAGGGCCCTTCTGGCCGCGGGCAAGCACGCCCAGGCCGCCTTCATGGCCCAGCAGGCGGGGGAAAAGGGGCTAAAGGGCCTCTGGCTGGCCCTGGGGCTGGACCCTTGGGGGCATAGCCTCGCCCGCCTCGTCAAGGACCTGCCCGGGGAGGAAGGGGACCGGCTCAGGCCCCTGCTCCCCCTGGCCCTGGACAAGCTCCACATCCCCACCCGCTACCCCGACGCCCTCCTGGGCCTGATCCCCAAGGAGGCCTACACCCGGGAGGAGGCGAAGGAGGCCCTGGCTCAAGCCCAGGCCCTCCTGGCCAGGATCCGCCAGGTCCTGGGTGAGGGCTGAAGGGGAGACCCTTGTAAGGGACGGGTGCGCCGGGAGGGGGGAACGTCGGGGGCAGGGAGGGGGCTTGGGGCGCGCGTCCGGTCGGGGTTAACGCAGGCGCCCGTACCCGAGGCCCAGGCCCAGGAGGAGGAGGAAAAGCCCCAAAGGCCTCGGGGGGAGGAGGAGGCCCACGAAGCCCCCGAAGAGGAGGAGCCCCCCGCCCACCCGGCCCCGGCCCTCCCGGAAGGCCCTTCCCGAGAGGAAGCCCAGGGCCACGGGCAGGGTCCAGAGGAGAAGGAGCACCAGGCCGAAGGCGGGGAGGGCCCCGCTCATGGCAGGCGGTGCCCCTCCGGGGCAAAGCCCTCCACCCAGAAGCTCCCGTCCTTCCGGTGCTCCTTCTTCCACACGGGGAGGATCTGCTTCACCCGGTCGATGGCGTACTGGCAGGCGGCGAAGGCCTCGAGGCGGTGCCGGGCGGAGACCACGATGGCGATGGAGGCCTCCCCCGGGTCCACCCGGCCCAGGCGGTGCCAGAGGGCCACGCGGCCCAGGGGCCAGCGGGCCCGCATCTCCCCGATGATCTCCGCCATGACCCCCTCCGCCATGCCGGGGTAGGCCTCGTACTCCAAGAAGGCCACCTCCTCCCCCCGGTTGGGGCTCCGGGTGGTGCCCAGGAAGCTCACCACCGCCCCATACTCGGGGGCGGTGGCCCAGTCCACCAGGGCCTTGAGGTCCAGGGGCGCTTCCGTGAGGCCGTAGGAGTCCTGCCCCCCGGAAACCGGGGGCAGGAAGGCGAGCTCGTCCCCCTCCTTGAGGGGGGTTTCCGCCCCCGCCAGGGCCTGGTTCACCGCGGCCATGCCCCCTTCCAGCCTCAGGCCGGGGAAGCGCCCCTCCAGGGCCTCCTTGGCGTGGCGCACCCGGGCGCCCTCGGGGAGCTCCAGCTCCAGGCGGTCCCGCCCCGCCTGCTCCCGGTAGAGGGCGAAGAGCCTCACCTCAACCCGCATACTGCCCAGTATAGACTTGGGAAAGGCCCAGGACCACGGAGAGGGCCTCGGGGTAGCGCATGCGCATGGGGCCCAGGAGGGTGATCTCCCCCAGCCACTCCCCCCGGGCGAAGCCCGCCTGCACCTGGGCCAGGCCCTCCACCTCCCCCACCCGCACGTCCACCCGCCCGGGAGGGGTGAGCACCTCCCCCCCCTCCTCCTCGTAGAGGCCCACCAGGCGCTCCAGGAAGCCCGGGTCCTTGGCCTCGGGTTCCTTCAGGGCCTCGGCCAGGCCCTCCCGGTAGGTGAGGGAGAGCCCGGCGGAAAGGGCCCGCCCGAGGTGGGCGAAGAGGTCCTCCAGGCCCCTGGGGGCCTGGGGGAGGGCGGTGAAGGGGCCGGAGAGGGCCTCCTCCGCCCGCCGCAGCTTTTCCGGGCCAAGGCTTAGGGGAAGCCGGGCCTCCCGCACCCGCCCCCCCTCCAGGACGAAGACCGCCAGGGTGCCCCCCTCGAGGGGGGAGAGGTGGACCTGGAGCACCCGGGGGGCCTTCCGGGGCCTGAGGCGCAGGAGGGCGGGGTAGCCCGCAAGCCCCACGGCCATCTTCACCAGGAAGGCCTCGGGCTCCCTGGCCCCTTCCAGGGCCCGCCTCAGCCGCTCTCGGGTGGCCTCGGGGAGGGGGGGTGGGGGCAGGAGGGAGAGGCCGTACTGGCGGAAACCCTGCCTGGTGGGCACGCGCCCGGCGGAGGCGTGGGGCTTTTGCAGGTAGCCCATCTCCTCCAGGGCGATGAGCTCGTAGCGGCAGAGGGCGGGGGAAAGCCCCAGGCCCTCGGCCAGCCTGGCCGAGGGCACGGGGGCTTTGGTCCGGATGTATTCCTCCACCAGGAGGTGGAGGAGGGCCCGTTGCCTCCCCGTCACACCCCTATTGTACCGGGGTCACGGCCGCCTCGTCCTCCTCCCCGGTGCGGATGCGGTAGACCTTCTCCACCGGCAGGACGAAGACCTTCCCGTCCCCCACCTCCCCGGTGCGGGCGGCCTTCAGGATGGCCTCCACCGTGGGCCGCACGAAGGGCTCGGAGACCCCGATCTCCAGGCGCACCTTCTCGTGCAGGGCCATCTTCACCGTGGTGCCCCGGTAGGTCTGCACCTGCTCCGTCTCCCCCCCGTGCCCCTGGACCCGGCTCAGGGTGAGCCCCCGCACCTCGGCGCGGAAGAGGGCCTCCAGGACCTCGTTCACCTTCTCCGGGCGGACGATGGCCACGATGAGCTTCATGCCTTACCTCCCATGGGCCTGAGGGCGGGCGGGGTGGCCTCGGAGGGGACCAGGATGGCCCCCTCGCCCCCGGCGTAGGCCTCCTCCCCGTGCTGGGTCACGTCCAGGCCCAGCCCCTCCTCCTTGGGGCTCACCCGCAAGGGGGTGAGGAGGGCGGTGAGCTTGAGGAGGAGGAAGGTGCCCAGGGCCGAGTACCCCGCCGCCACCCCCACCGCCAGGGCCTGCACCCCGAACTGGGCGGGGTTGCCGAAGAGGAGGCCGTTGGCCCCGCCCCAGGCCTCCTGGGCCAGGACCCCGGTGAGGAGGGCCCCGGTGATCCCCGCCGCCCCGTGGGCCCCGAAGACGTCCAGGCTGTCGTCCAGGGAGCTCCGCGCCCGCCAGAGGAGGAAGTAGTAGCTGGGGAAGGCGGCCAGGGCCCCTATGGCCAGGGCGGAGAGGGGGGAGACGAAGCCCGCCGCCGGGGTGATGGCCACCAGGCCCACGATCACCGCGGTGGCCAGGCCCACCGCCGTGGCCCGCCCGGTGCGCCCCAGGTCCAGGAGGGTCCAGACCACCACCGTGGCCGCCGGGGCCAGGAGGGTGTTGGCCAGGGCCAGGGCGGCGAGGCCGTCTGCGGCTAGGGCGCTTCCCCCGTTGAAGCCGAACCAGCCGAACCAGAGGAGGCCTGCCCCCAGGAGGGTCAGGGGCACGTTGTGGGGCAGGAGGGCCTGGCGGCCGTAGTCCTTCCGCGCCCCCAGGACCAGGGCCCCCACCAGGGCCGCCACCCCGGCGTTGATGTGCACCACCTTCCCTCCGGCGAAGTCCAGGACCCCGAGCTCCCCCAAAAACCCTCCGCCCCAGACCCAGTGGGCGATGGGGGCGTAGACCAGAAGCCCCCAGAGGGTGAGGAAGAGGAGGAGGGCGGGGAAGCGCATCCTCTCCACCAGGGCCCCGGTGATGAGGGCCGCGGTGAGGATGGCGAAGGTGGCCTGGAAGGCCATGAAGAGGAGGTGGGGAAGGCCGTCCACTCCCTCCATCCCCACCCCCCGCAGGAAGGCGTGGGCCAGCCCCCCGACCCAGGGGCTCCCCTCGGCGAAGGCCAGGCTGTAGCCCAGCACCGCCCAGCCCACCCCCACGAAGCCCAGGGCGGCCAGGCTCATCATCATGGTGTTGAGGACGTTTTTCCCCCGCACCATGCCCCCGTAGAAGAGGGCGAGCCCCACCACCATGAGGAAGACCAGGGCCGTGGAGACCAAAAGCCAGGCCGTGGCCGCCCCGTCCACCTCCGCCCCCTCCGCCAGGGCCACCCCCAGGAGTCCTGCCGCCGCGCCGATAAGGGTTTTCCGGGTTCCCATACCCACCCCCTTGGGGCTAAGGGTAGGCTATCCTTGGCAAAATGTCAAGGCTTAGCTTGCCAGCTGGCGGATAATACTTTGACGATTTGCCACAAACCCCGGCTTTTTATGCAGATCGTAAGGCATAAAGTTGGCTTTTGTCAGGTAAAAGCCTGACGGCTCTTAAAGACGGACCCCCGGGGCCTTCCCCTAAACTGGGGGCCGTGACGTGGGCAGAGCTGAAGGCCCGCCTCGAGGCCGGCCAGGACGAGCGCACCCTCTTCCTGCCCTCAGACCTCTCCCCCGAGGAGCTGGCCCGCCACGCCGCGGGCCTGGCCAACCACAAAGGGGGCACCCTCTTCCTGGGGGTGAGCCGGGAGGGCAGGGTCCTGGGGGTTTCCGAGATCCACCCCCTGCAGATCACCCACGCCCTCTTCCAGCTCACGGGGGGGCTCCTCCTCCCCTACGTGGAGGCGGTGGAGGGGCCGGAGGGGAGGGTGCTGGCCCTCCACGTGCCCCAAAGCCCCGCGGCCATCGCCGTGGGGGCGGGGCGGGTACCCTTTTGGGACGGCGAGCGGCTCACGGAGCTGCGGATGGGCCAAGTCCTGCCCGAGCCCGACCTCACCGCCCAGGTGCTGCCCGCGGCGGGCCTTTCCGATTTGGACCCGGTGGAGGTCCTGCGCCTGAGGCGCATCCTGGAGGAGCGGGGGAGCGGCCTGGCCGCCCTTCCCGACCTGGAGCTCCTCTATGCCCTGGGCCTTCTGGAGCGGGTGGAGGGCCAGGAGAAGCCCACGGTGGCGGGGCTTCTCCTGGCGGGAACCCCCTTGGCCTTGAGGCGGCTTCTTCCCCAGGCGGAGGTGAGCTACTACTTCCACGAGGGGGAGGAGGGGTACACCTTTCGGGAGGACATCCTCCGCCCCATCCCCGCCCTATTGGAACGCCTCCGGGACCTCATCCAGGCCCGGAACCGGGTGCGCTACCTCACGGTGGGGCTTTTCCGTCTCGAGGTCTGGGACTTCGACGGGGAGGTCTACCGGGAGGCCCTTCTGAACGCCCTGGTCCACCGGGACTGGGGGAGCCGGGACGCCATCCAGGTGCACCACCACCGGGACCGCCTGGAGGTCTCCAACCCCGGGGGCTTTCCCCCGGGCATCACCCCGGAAAACGTCCTCCGCCACCCCCCCAAAAGGCGCAACCCCCGCCTGGCCGAGGCCCTCTACCGCCTGGGCTACGTGGAGCGGGCGGGAAGCGGGGTGGACAAGATGTACCGCCTCCTCCTCAAGCACGGCAAGGAGCCCCCGGAGTACCGCCTCTACCCCGAGGCCCTCACCCTGGTCCTCTACAACCCCGAGCTGGACGAGGCCTTCGTGCGGGAGATCGCCGAGGCCCAGGAGCGCCTGGGGGGCTTCAGCCTGGACCACCTCATCGCCGCAGGCCACCTGCGCCGGGTGGGGGAGGCCACCCTCGAGGAGCTGGCCCGGGCCCTCCAGCTTCCCGAGGAGGCCGCCAGGCGGGCCCTCGCCCGCATGGAGCGCATGGGCCTCCTGCGCCGGGAGGGGGGGAGGTACCGCCTGGTGCGGCGCGATTCCCTGGGGGAAAGGGCCTTGGGCCTCCTGGCCCAACCCCTTTCCCGGCGGGAGGTGGAGGGCCAGCTGGGGCTCTCCTCGAGGGCGGCCCTGGCCCTCCTGAACCGCCTCATCCGGGAGGGCCGGGTGGAGCGGGTGGGCCGGGGGGCGGCCACCCGCTACCGCAGGAGGGGGTAGCCGTGGTGCACCTGGTCCTTTACCAGCCGGAAATCCCCCAGAACACGGGCAACGCCGCCCGCACCGCCGCCGCCTTGGGCTTTCCCCTGCACCTCATCCGCCCCTTGGGCTTCCGCCTGAACGACCCCAGGCTCAGGCGGGCGGGCCTGGACTACTGGCCCCACGTGGACCTGCGGGTGCACGAGGCCTGGGAGGCCTTCCTGCAGGCCCTGCCGCCAGGGGCCAGGGTCTGGGCCTTCAGCGCCCGCGCCCAGCGGGGCCTTTACGAGGTCCGCTTCCAGGAGGGGGACCACCTCCTCTTCGGCCCCGAGACCCGGGGGCTTCCCCCGGAGGTCCTCGCCCGCCTGCCCGGGGTGCGGATCCCCATGCCGGGGCCGGTGCGCTCCCTGAACCTGGCGGTGGCCCTGGGGGTGGCGGCCTACGAGGCCTACCGCCAGCTCAGAGGCTGAGGAGGGCGTAACCCTGGACGTGGACCACCTCCACCCCCAAAGGGGTGCGGTGGCGGCGGAAGGAGGGGGCCCCGAGGAGGGGTGTGTGGCCGTGCACGTGGAGCCGGGGGCGGAGGAGGCGGTGGAGGAGGAGGAAGGCGGGGCTTCCCCGGTGGGGGAAGCCCTCCCCGGCGGTGGGCCCTGGGGGCGGGGCGTGGGTGAGGAGGACGTCCACCCCGTGCCCCCGGAGGAGCCTGCGGGGCAGGAGGAAGAGGGGCTTCAGGGCCAGGGCCAGCAGCTCCCCCTCGGAGAGCTGCCCCTCCCCCTCCCGGTAGCGGGGCACCCCCCCCACCCCGTAGAGGAGGAGGCCCCGGTAGGGGAAGAGCCTGCCGTGGAGGTTCACCGCTCCCCCCGGCCGCCGCCTCTTTGGCCCCTCCCCCACCCACTCCTCCCCGTGGTTCCCGGGCACGTAGAGGACGGGCACCGTCACCTTGCTGGCCACGTACTCCAGGTACTCCCCCGGGAGGTCCCCCGCCCCCAGGACCAGGTCGAAGGGGCCCAGGTTCTCCGGGAAGCGGGGGGAGTGGACGTGGGGGTGGGCCTGGTCGGCGAGGACAAGGAGGCGCAAGCTCCACTCCATTCTGCCCCAATGGGGCAGGATGGAAGGCGTGCGGGCTTACGCCACCGCCCACCTGGCCTTCCCCCTCCCCGAGGGCCACCCCTTTCCCCTCTACAAGTACCGGGGGGTGGCGGAGGCCCTAAAGGGCCTCCTTCCCATCCTGCCCGCCCCCGAGGTGCCGAAGGAGGCCCTTCTCCTCGCTCACCGTCCGGAGTACGTGGAAAAGCTCTTTGCCAAGGGGCTTTCCCGGGAGGAGTCCCTGCGACTGGGCTTGCCCTATAGCCCCGCCCTTCTCCGCCGGGCCCTCCACGCCGCGGGGGGCACCTTGGCCGCGGCCCTGGATGCCCTGGAATGGGGCCTGGGCCTCAACCTTGCCGGGGGCACCCACCACGCCTTCCCCGACCGGGCCGAGGGGTACAGCCTCTTCAACGATGTGGCCGTGGCCGTGGCCTGGCTCCGGCGGGAGGGTTTTTCGGGCCGGGTCCTGGTGTTGGACCTGGACGCCCACCAGGGGAACGGCACCGCGGTCTTCTTCCAGGGGGACCCTTCGGTCTACACCCTTTCCCTCCACGGGGCGCGGAACTACCCCCTGAAGAAGGAAAGGAGCGACCTGGACGTGGGCCTGCCGGACGGCACCGGGGACGAGGCTTACCTCCTGGCCCTGGAGGGGGCTCTGGAATGGGCCGCGGCCTTCCGGCCGGAGTTCGTCTTCTACAACGCCGGGGTGGACGTCCTCCAGGGGGACCGCTTCGGCCGCCTGGCCCTGAGCCTCGTGGGGGTGAGGCGCAGGGACCTGCGGGTCTTCCGCTTCGTGAAGGCCCTCGGGGTGCCCCTGGTGGTGGTCATGGGCGGGGGGTACAACCGCGACCCCCACCTCACGGTGGCCGCCCACGCGGAGACCTACCGCCTGGCCCTGAGCTCCTTGGCGTAGGTGGCCACCGCCTCCTCGAGGCTGAAGCCCAAGCTCCGGTAGAGCTCCAGGGCCCCCCGCTCGTGGTCGTGGGCCCGGACCCGGAGGAGCCCGGCTCCCTTTTCCCCGGCGAGGCGGGCGGCCTCCGAGAGCAAGGCCCGGCCGATGCCCCGGCCCCGGGCCCCGGGGACCACCCCGATGTAGGCCACGCTGGCCTCCCCCGCCTCCACCTCCACCTCGGCCAGGCCCACGGGGACCTCCCCCTGGTAGGCCACCAGGAGGTGGACGTGGGGGTCCTGGAAGTGCTCCAGAAGCTCCTCGTCCGTCCACCGGAGGCGGAGGGCCCAGCCCTCCTCGCTTTCCCGGTAAAGCTCCCGGTAGGCCCCGGGGCCGGGGAAGCCCCGGCGGATCGCCACCCCCTCGGGGGGCGGGCACTCGAGGCCCGCGGGGTTCTTGACGAAGAAGTAGGTGAGGTGCAAAAGGCCGTAGTCGGCCTCCTCCAGGGCCTGACGCAGGGAACGGTTCTCCTCCCGGGGGAAGGCGTAGAGGCGCTCCACCCTGAGCTCCTCAGCCCGCTCCTCCGCCGCCTTCAGGAGGGCGCCCAGGTCCGCCTCCCGGTAGGCCAGGGGCCCCTCCAGAGCCCCCCCGTCCCAGAAGGGGTAGAGGCCCACGTACCCCGCCACCTCGCCGTCCCTGAGGAGGACCAAGCCGTCCTCCAGCTCCTCCGCCAGGCCCAAAAGGTCCCGGGCCTCGGGGGCGAGCACCCCCCTTTGGGGGCTCTCGTCCATCCAGCGGAGGAGGGCGAGGAGCCCCGGAAGGTCCTGGCGGGCCACGGGCCGGATCATGCCCCCAGTTTACTCCCCCCGCCTAGGGACAAGGGTCCAGGTTCAGGGCCTGCACCACCCCCTCCTCCCCGTAGAAGGCCACCACGGAGAGCCGGGCGTAGTCCTGCTCCACCCGGAGGCCCTCCTCCGGGGGGAGGGGGAGGGCCAGGCTCAGGGCCGCCCGGTTCAGGGTGCAGTTCCCCACCAGGAGGAGGGTCTGGCCCCGGTGCTGGGCCAGCAAGCCCGCTACCGCCCTCCTGCCCCGCTCCCAGGCCTCCTTTAGGCTTTCCCCCCCGGGTGGGGCAAAACCGGCCTCGTCCCGGAGCCAGGCCGCCACCTCCTGGGGATAGCCCTCCCGGACCTCGGGGAAGGCAAGCCCCTCCCACGCTCCCCAGGCCCGCTCCCGGAGCTCCGGCAGGAGGGTGAAGGGCACCCCCAGGGCCTCCGCCAGGAGGCGGGCGGCCTCGGCCTCCGCCAGGCTGTCGGCCGCGTAGACCCGGGCCACGGGGTAGCGGCGAGCGAGCCCGGCCAGGGCCCGGAGGGCCCTCCGGCCCTCCTCCGCCAGGGGGAGGCCGGGGTGGCTGTAGAGGCGGTGCTCCGGGTTTTCCACCGGCCCCGCCCGGGTGAGGAGGAGGCCGGTCTTGGGGTGGGGGCCCCGGAGGAAGTGGGCGAGGAGGCCCATGGTTCATAGAATACGGGGGTGGAGAGGTGGGTCATCGTGAACCCGGCGGCGGGCCGGGGCAAGGTGGGGAGGCTCTCCGGGGCCATCCTCAAGGCGGCCCGGGAAAGGGGGGCCAAGGCCTTCCTCACCGAGGGGCCGGGCCACGCCACGGAGCTTGCGGCCCAGGCCCCCGAGGGGGCCCGGGTGGTGGCCGTGGGGGGGGACGGCACGGTGCACGAGGTGCTGCAGGGCCTGGCGGGGACGGGGAAGGTCCTGGGGGTGGTGCCCATTGGCAGCGGCAACGACTTCGCCCGCATGCTGGGCCTAAAGGGGCTTCCCTGGCCCGAGGCCCTGGAGCGGGCCCTCTTCGCCCCCGAGGAGGCCATCGACCTGGGCCTGGTGAACGGGGAGGCCTTCGGGGCCTCCTTGGGCATCGGCTTCGACGCCCTGGTGGCCAAAAGGGCCCTTTCCGCCCCCCCCTTTCTCCGGGGGATGCCCCGCTACCTCTACGCCCTCTTCGGGGTCCTCAAGGACCTCCGCCTTCCCGAGGGGCGGGTGCGGGTGGACGGGGAGGAGGTCTACCGGGGGCCCTTGCTCCTCCTGGCGGCCATGAACGGGCCCATGTACGGCGGCGGCATCCCCATCGCCCCCATGGCCGAGCCCCAGGACGGCCTCCTCTCCGTGGTCCTGGCCCGGAGCTTCACCCGGCCCGGGGTGGTCCTCATCCTCCCCCGGCTCCTCCTGGGCCGCCACCTTGCCCACCCCCAGGTGGCGGCCTTCGCGGGCCGGGAGGTGGTGCTGGAGTTCCCCCATCCCGTGCCCGCCCACGCCGACGGGGAGCTCCTGCCGGAAAGCGCCCGCTACCGGGCCGAGGTGCGGCCCTTGGGCCTGCGGGTGGTGGGGGGGAGGGCGGGGGCCAGGGGCCGGGAGCCCCTCCCGGCCCCGGTGGCCTGAAGCCCCTCGCTTCCGGAAGCGGCTTGGAACCTGGGTGGCGCGCTCAGGGGCCCTCTTCCTCCAGGCGCCGAAGGAGTTCCTGAAACCGGGCAAGCGCCTGGGGTAAGGCGCTGTAGATCCTTTCCGCCAAGGCCTCGTCGTAGGTGTGGCTGGTGAGGTTGCGCAGTTCCAACATCTCCAGCCAGCCAGGGTCTTCCGGCAGGAGGCCCACCTGAAAGACCCCGCGGATGGCGGCCCTGGGGGAGCGGGCCTCGAGGCCCTCCCGCTCCAGGTACAGCTTGAGCACCTTCCAGGCCAGCTCAAAGGTGAACTCGAACCGCTGGATGGGCGAGTCGCGGAGGAACTCGTCCTTGGGGCGGGCCAGGGCTTCCCCCAGCCGCTCCACCGCTCGCCGAAAAAGCGCCAGGCGTTCCCTAAGCTGGGTTTCCCTCGCCAAGGAGTATCCCCTCCCGCTCCACCACCTCTCTAAGGCTCGGGGCCCAGGAAAGCTCTACCAGATCCACCTTTTGCAGTACAGGCAGGGCCTCCAGCTCCTCCCGCAGGGCGGCCAGGGTAGCCAGGTCCAGGGGTGGGTCGGCCCACAGGGCCAGGTCGTAGTCGGAGCGGGGGCTGGCCTCTCCCCGGGCTCGGGAGCCGAAGAGCCATAGGCGGTAGTGCCTGCCCCGAAGGCGGTGGGCCACCCGCCCGGCCACCTCCCGCAAGACTTCCTCCTGCGTGGTAAGGGAGCGCATCCCCTTTATCCTAAAGTCCCCTGAGTTCCCACCTGCCGGTATACTTATGCCATGCGCGGCCTCTCGCAAAGGGTGAAGGCCCTGAAGCCCTCGGCCACGGTGGCGGTGAACGCCCGCGCCCTGGAGCTCAGGCGCAAGGGGGTGGACCTGGTGGCCCTCACCGCCGGGGAGCCCGACTTCGACACCCCCGAGCACGTGAAGGAGGCGGCCAGGCGGGCCCTGGCCCAGGGCAAGACCAAGTACGCCCCTCCCGCGGGCATCCCCGAGCTCAGGGAGGCCCTGGCGGAGAAGTTCCGAAGGGAGAATGGCCTTGCCGTGTCCCCGGATCAGACCCTCGTCACCGTGGGGGGCAAGCAGGCCCTCTTCAACCTCTTCCAGGCCATCCTGGACCCCGGGGATGAGGTCATCGTGCTGGCCCCCTACTGGGTGAGCTACCCGGAGATGGTGCGCTTCGCCGGGGGGGTGCCGGTGGAGGTGCGGACCCTTCCCGAAGAGGGCTTCGTCCCCGACCCCGAGGCGGTGCGGCGGGCCATCACCCCTCGCACCAAGGCCCTGGTGGTGAACTCCCCCAACAACCCCACGGGGGCGGTCTACTCCAGGGAGGTCCTGGCCGCTCTGGCGGAGCTCGCGGTGGCGCACGACCTCTACCTGGTTTCCGACGAGATCTACGAGCACCTCATCTACGAGGGAGAGCACTTCTCCCCCGGGCAGTTGGCTCCTGAGCACGCCATCACCGTGAACGGGGCGGCCAAGGCCTTCGCCATGACCGGCTGGCGCATCGGCTACGCCTGTGGCCCCAAGGCGGTCATCAAGGCCATGGCCGACGTCTCGAGCCAGTCCACCACCAGCCCGGACACCATCGCCCAGTGGGCGACCCTCGAGGCCCTCACCAACCAGGAGGCCAGCCGGGCCTTCGTGGAGATGGCCCGGGAGGCCTACCGGAGGCGGCGGGACCTGCTCCTGGAGGGCCTTGCCCGGCTCGGCCTCAAGGCGGTGCGCCCCAGCGGGGCCTTCTACGTGCTCCTGGACACCGCCCCCTTCGCCCCGGACGAGGTGAAGGCCGCGGAGAGGCTTCTGGAGGCGGGGGTGGCGGTGGTCCCGGGCACGGACTTCGCCGCCTTTGGCCACGTGCGCCTCTCCTACGCCACGGGCGAGGAAAACCTGGGGAAGGCCCTGGAGCGCTTCGCCCGGGCGCTGGGGGTGCCGAGCCCCTGAGGGCGCGGGGGCGGCTCCCCCGGCGCTCCGCCCACCGCCCTTCCGGGGCCCCCCTTGTGGCGCAGGCCGCGACGGGGCACCTAGAAGCGGCGCCGCCTCCTGGGGGCCAGGAGGAGGAGGGCGGCCCCCGCCGTCACGCACACGTCCGCCAGGTTGAAGACGGGGAAGTTGGCGATGAGGGGAATGGGGGTTCCCAGGTCCAGGTAGTCCACCACCGCCCCCCGGCCCAGGCGGTCGATGCCGTTCCCCAGGGCCCCTGCGGCCAGGAGGGAGAGGGCCAGGGCCTGCCCGAAGGGGTAGCGGCGGGAGGCCAGCAGGTAGAGGAGGAGGCCCCCCACCAGGAAGCTGAGCCAGCCCAGGAGGAAGGCCTGCCCCTCCAGGAGGCCGAACCCCGCCCCGGTGTTCTTGACCAGGGTCAGGTAGAGGAGGTCCCCCAGGAGGGGCCTGGGCACGGGGGAGAGGTTCTCCAGGGCCCAAAGCTTCAGGGTCTGGTCCAGGGCGACGAGGAGGGGGACGAGCACCGTGGGCATCCCCCCGAGTTTACCCCACCCCCTTCCCCGTGCTATACTCCATGGGGTTTGCCTTCGGGCACGGGAGGGTGCCATGGCTAAGGTGTGCGAGATCAGCGGCAAGCGGCCCGTGGTGGCCAACAGCATCCAGAGGCGGGGCAAGGCCAAGCGGGAAGGGGGCGTGGGGAGGAAGACCACCGGCATCTCCAAGCGCCGCCAGTACCCCAACCTGCAGAAGGTGCGGGTGCGGGTGGCGGGGCAGGAGGTCACCTTCCGGGTGGCGGCGAGCCACATCCCCAAGGTCTACGAGCTCCTGGAAAAGGCCAAGGGCCTGAGGCTGGAGGGGCTTTCCCCCAAGGAGATCAAGGAGAGGCTCCTCAAGCTCCTCTGAGGGCTCCGGGCCTCTCCCCAAGGCCCCCTGCCGGGGGTCTTTTGTGTAGCATGGGCCCATGGGCTGGAAGCCGGGGCACTACCTCCTCCTGGCCCTCCTCCTCTACGCCTTGGCCGTCAGCCTGGGCTTCTCCGTGAGGGGGCGGCAGCTGGCCGAGCTCCGCCAGGAAGCGGTCCTTCTGCGAAAGCGGGCGGGGGAGGTCCCCGAGGGCTACCGCCTGCCCCTCCCCGGGGCCTGCCTGCCCCGGCGCCCCGAGAACCTGCCCAACGCCCCCCGGGCCTACCGCCAGGGGGTGAGCGCAGGCTTCGTCTTCCGGGACGGGGACGCCTGCGTCCCCGTGGTCCGGGGGATGGGGGTGGTGGCCGCCGCCTCGGGGGTGGTGGTCAAGGTGGACTGGGACCACCGGGAGCCCACCCGGGAGGGGTGGGAGGCCCTCCTCGAGGCCGTGCGGGAAGGGGCCTCCCCCGAGCAGATGGACGTCCTCAGGGGCCTGGAGGTCTGGCTCCGCCACCCGGACGGGCGGACCACGGTCTACGCCCACCTCCAGGCCCCCTATCCTGGCCTCGCCGTGGGGGCCAGGGTCCACCGGGGCGACCCCATCGGCTACCTGGGGAGCACCGGCCTCCTGGGGGGCGGCCCCCGGCTCCTCCTGGAGGTCTGGGAGGGGGAGCCCGACCGGAGCCCCTTCCTCTTCCAGGGCCTGCCCCCGGAGGAGCTCCTCCGCCAGGCCAGCGCCTTCTTCGCCTTAGACTAGCCCCATGCGGGAGGCCTTCGCCCGGGTCCTGGAAAACCCCTACGTGCGGGCCCTCCTCTACCTCCTCCTCCTCCTCCTGGCCCTGAGGGCCCTCCTCTTCGCCTTCCAGGCCCTTCTGCCCCTGGTCCTGGCCTTCGCCCTGGCCTACCTGGCCCACCCCGTGGTCCGCTTCCTGGAGGCGAGGCGCCTCCCCCGGCCCCTGGCCGTGGCCCTGGTCTACCTGGGCCTCTTCCTCTTCCTGGCCCTCTTCTCCTACCTGGCCTTCCAGTTCGTGGCCCAGTTCTCCGCCTTCGTGGTGCGCCTGCCCGAGCTCCTCCGCCCCTTCACCGAGTTCCTGCGGGAGGCCCCCGACCGGGTGCGCCTCCTGGAGCTCCCCCCCTGGCTGGCGGAGGCCTTGGCCCTCCTCGGCACCAGCCTGGAGGAGCTCCTGCGGGAGGCGGCCCTCTACCTCCTCAACTGGTTCCGCGGCCTCCTCAACCAGGGGGGGGCCTTCCTGGGCTTCCTGGCGGGGCTCGCCGGGGGGGTGGCCCAGTTCCTCCTGGCTCTCATCCTCGCCGCCTACTTCCTCTACGACCTGCCCAAGATCGGCCGCGCCCTCCTCGGCCTCGTCCCCGAGCCCTACCAGCCCGCCGCCGCCGCCCTCGCCGGGAGGCTGGACCGGGCGGTGGGGGGGTTCATCCGGGGGCAGCTCCTGGTGGCCTCCCTGGTGGGGCTCATCGTGGGGGTGGGCCTCTCCCTGGTGGGGGTGCCCCAGGCGGCCAGCCTGGGCTTCCTCGCCGGGATCTTCAACCTCATCCCCTACGTGGGGCCGGTGGTGGCCTCCGTCCCCGCCCTCCTCCTTGCGGCCACGGTGAGCCCCTGGCACCCCTTCCTGGCCCTCGCGGTCATTCTCCTCGCCAACCAGCTGGAGGCGGCCCTCTTCGGCCCCCTCATCGTGGGCCGCACCACCCGCCTCCACCCCCTCTCCGCGGTGGCGGGCATCCTCCTCGGGGCCTCCCTCTTCGGCCTCTGGGGGGCCCTTTTGGGGGTGCCCGCGGTGGCCTTCCTCAAGGTCCTCCTGGAGGAGTACTACAAGGGAAGCCGCTTCTACCGGGAAGGGTGAGGGGGCCTTGGGGATCCCTCCGGGCGGCGTCAGTGCCCCCCCGCGGCCAGGGCCTCCCGGAACCAGGGGGGCACCGCCCGCCCGAAGCGCCGCTCCGCGAAGGCCCGGGCGAAGGCCCCGTACGCCCCCCGCCGTATGGCCGCCCGGGCCCCCTCGGTGAGGCGGTGGAGGTGGCGCAGGTTGTGGAGGGAGAGGAGGATGCCCCCCAGCATCTCCCCGGCGCGCACCAGGTGGGCGAGGTAGGCGCGGCTATAGGTCTGGCAGGCGTAGCAGTCGCACCCTTCCTCTAAGGGCCTGGGGTCTTCCAGGAAGCGGGCGTTTTTGAGGTTGATCCGCCCCTCCGGGGTGAGGGCGCTCCCGAAGCGGCCCGTGCGGGTGGGGTAGACGCTGTCGAAGAGGTCCACCCCCAGGCCCATGGCCGCCACCAGGTCCTCGGGGTGGCCCACCCCCATGAGGTAGCGGGGCTTCCCCTCGGGAAGGATCTCCGTGGAGAGGGCCACCATGGGGAACATCTCCTCCTTGCTTTCCCCCACCGCCAGGCCCCCGAGGGCGTAGCCGGGGAGGTCAAAGCGCAGGGTTTCCCGGGTGGAGAGGGCCCTGAGCCCGGGGTCCGTCCCCCCTTGGGCGATGCCGAAGAGGGCCTGGTCGGAGCGGGTCTTGGCCTTCAGGCTCCGCTCCAGCCAGCGCAGGGTGCGCTCCAGGGAGGCCTTCAGGTACTCCGGGGAGGAAGGGTAAGGCGGGCACTCGTCAAAGGCCATGATGAAGTCCGCCCCCAGGGCCTCCTGGATGGCGATGCTTCTTTCCGGGGTGAGGCGGATCAGGCTTCCGTCCAGGTGGCTCTGGAAGACCACCCCCTCCTCGTCGATGCGCCTCAGGTGCCCCAGGCTCATCACCTGGAAACCCGCGGAGTCCGTGAGCCAGGGGCCCCGCCACCCGGCGAAGCCGTGGAGGCCCCCTAAGGCCCGTACCCGCTCGGGCCCGGGCCGCAGGAGGAGGTGGTAGGTGTTGGCCAGGAGGACCTGGCTGCCGATTTCCCTTAGGTCCTTGGGCAGGAGGCCCTTCACCGACCCCTGGGTGCCCACGGGCATGAAGAGGGGGGTCTCCACGGGGCCGTGGGGGGTGTGGAGGCGGCCCACCCGGGCCCGCCCCGAGCGGGCGAGGACCTGGAAGGCAAAGGGCTCCATCAGCCCCCGAAGCGCCGCTCCACGTAGGCTTCCACCAGGGCCAGGAACTCCTCGGCGATCCTTTCCCCCTTGAGGATGGTGAGGAGCTTGCCGTCAGCGTAGACGGGGGCCTTGGGCTCCTCCCCGCTTCCCGGCAGGGAGATGCCGATGTGGGCGTGGCGGCTTTCCCCGGGGCCGTTCACCACGCAGCCCATCACCGCCACCTTCAGGCCCTCCACCCCGGGGTACTTTTCCCGCCACTCGGGGAGCTTGGCCCGGAGGTGGGCGTTCACCTCCTCGGCCAGCTCCTGGAAGAAGGTGCTGGTGGTGCGGCCACAGCCGGGGCAGCTCGTCACCTCGGGGGCGAAGCTCCGGAGGCCCAGGGCCTGGAGGATCTCCTGGGCCACCTCCACCTCCTTGGTGCGGGGCTCATGGGGGGCGGGGGTGAGGGAAACCCTTATGGTGTCCCCGATCCCCTCCAGGAGCAAGGGGGCCAGGGCGGCGGCGCTGGCCACGATGCCCTTCACCCCCATCCCCGCCTCGGTGAGGCCCAGGTGCAGGGGGGCTTGGGTGCGGCGGGCGAGTTCCCGGTAGACCCACACCAGGTCGGGGGCCTTGGACACCTTGGCGGAAAGGACGATCTTATCCTCCCCAAGGCCCAGCTCCCGGGCGGCCTCGTAGCCCCGCACGGCGCTTTCCACCAGGGCCTCCAGGAGGACCTCGTGGGCGCTTTTGGGCTCTGGCCTTCTGGCGTTTTGGTCCATGAGCTCGGTGAGGAGGGCGGGGTCCAGGCTTCCCCAGTTGGCCCCGATGCGCACCGGCTTGCCCAGGTCCTTGGCGATCGCCACCATCTCCCGGAAGTGCTCGTCCTTGTGCCGCCCCCGGCCCAGGGTGCCGGGGTTCAGGCGGAACTTGTCCAGGGCCTCGGCCATCCGGGGGTGTTGCCGGAGGAGGAGGTGGCCGTTGAAGTGGAAGTCCCCCACCAAGGGCACCGCCGCCCCCTCTTCCAGAAGGCGCCTCCTTATTTCGGGCACCGCCCTGGCCGCCCTCTCGTCGTTCACCGTGATCCGGACGATCTCGCTCCCCGCCCGGTGGAGGGCCAGGATCTGGGCCACCGTGGCCTCCACGTCCGCGGTGGGGGTGTTGGTCATGGACTGCACGGCGATGGGGTGGGCCCCGCCTAGGGGCACCCGGCCCACCCAGACCGTGGGGGTAGGGCGTCTCATCTCCCCTATGGTAGCGGAGGCCTGGGGGGAAACACCCGCGCAAGCTACCCTCGGGCCAGGGCCAGGTCCTCCGGGGTGAGGGCGTGGCCTGCAGGGAGCAGGTGGCCCTCGGCCCGGGCCCTGGCCCACTCCAGGCGCTCTCCTAGGACCTCGGCCGTTCCCGGAGGGACCAGGAGGTCCTGGGCCCCCAGGAGGAAGGGGACCGGTCTGCCCTCCAGGGGTGGGTAGGGCTTACCGAAGGGCTCCATGGGCCGGAGGAGGATGGCCCCGTCCAGGAGGTGGGGGTGATGGAAGAGGAGACCCAGGGCCATGTTGGCCCCGTTGGAGTACCCTAGGGCCACCAGGGGCCGGAGGAAGGCATGGTGCCCTGGGGCCTCCACCCCGAGGGTCGCCAGGCCCTTGGCCTTCAGGTCCTCCAGATCCAAAACCCCCTCCCGGTGCTGGCGGAAGAAGCGGGGAACCCCCTCCTCCAGGCTCTGTCCCTGGGGGCTCAGGAGGTGGGCCATGGGGTGCAGGGTACGGGCCAGGGGCAGGAGGCTTCCCTCCTCCTCTCCCCTGCCGTGAAGGAGGAGGAGGGTGAGGTCCTCCAGACCCGGCAGGACCAGGTGAGGAGGGTTCATGCTGGGAGGCGGAGGAGGGGCAGGGCGGCCTCGATGCTCCGCCGCTTGGCCTCCAGCCAGGGGGGGAGGGCTAGGTGCTGCCCCAGGTTCTCCAGGGGCTCGTCCAGGGCAAATCCCGGGCCGTCCGTGGCCAGCTCAAAGAGGACGCCCCCCGGCTCCTGGAAGTAGATGGAACGGAACCAGAACCGGTCTATAAGCGGGGTGGGTCGGAGGCCCAGGGCCAGGGCCTTCTGGCGCAGGGCCAGGCCGTGGGTCTCGTCGCGCACTCGGAAGGCCAGGTGGTGCACCCCTCCTACCCCCCAGGCCCCCCATCGGCCTTGGGGGAGGCCTTGTACCTCCAGGAAACTCCCCTCTTGCTCCAAAAGCACCCGGTTCCCCTCCTCCGCTGCCCTCCGGTACCCCAGGACTCCCTCCAGGACGGCCAGGCTGGAGGGAAGGCTGCGCACCAAGAGGCGCGCTCCCAAAAGCCCTCGCACCTGGTAGGCCAAGGGGACAGGGCTTCCCTCCCAGGGCCTGCCTGGGCCCGGGGCCTCCACCAGGGCCAGGGGGAGGCCGTGGGGGTCCTGGAGGAGGAGGGCCGGGCGCCCGTAGCGTTCGCCCCTCTCCTTGGGGAGGTGGTCCAGGCGGCCTTCCCAGTAGCCCAGACTCCCTTCGGGCACGGCTAGGGCCACCTCCACCGCCTGACCCACCCCCGGGCGGTTGGGGGGTAGCTTGGGCCAGGGGAAGAAGGTGAGATCGGTGCCCGGGGTACCCTCCCGGTCTGCGTAGAAGAGGTGGTAGGTGGTGGGGTCGTCCTGGTTCACGCTCCGCTTGACCAGGCGTAGGCCCAGCACCCCGGCGTAGAAGTCCAGGTTCTCCTGGGGGTCGCCGGCGATACCGGTGATGTGGTGCAGGCCAAGGCTCCCATCCATGCCCCCAGGGTAAGGCCCCTTCGCTTTAGAAAATGTAGCGCTAGACCCCCGCCTTCAGAGCTCCATCCCCATGATGTGGTACCCCGCGTCCACGTAGACCACCTCCCCGGTGATGCCCCCCGCCAGGGGGGAGAGGAGGAAGAGGCCCAGGTTCCCCACCTCCTCCTGGGTGATGTTCCGCCCCAGGGGGGCCACCTGGGCCACCCGGTCGTACATCCTGGTGAAGCCCGGGATGCTCCTGGCGGCCACGGTGCGCACCGGGCCTGCCGAGATGGCGTTCACCCTGACCCCCTTGGGGCCAAGCTCAAAGGCCAGGTAGCGGACGCTGGCCTCGAGGGCCGCCTTGGCGATGGCCATCACGTTGTACCGGGGCACCACCTTACGGCTGGCGTGGTAGGTGAGGGTGACGATGCCCCCGCCCTCCCTCAGGAGGGCTTCCGCCCTTCGGGCCGCGGCCACCAGGGAGTAGGCGGAAACTTCCAGGGCTAAAAGCCAGTCTTCCCGCCTGGTGTCCAGGTAGCGGCCCTCCATGGCCTCCCTTGGGGCGAAGGCGATGGCGTGGACCAGGTAGTCCAGCCCTCCCCAGGCTTCCTTGATGCCCGCAAAGAGCCGGTCCAGCTCCTCGTCCCGGGTGGCGTCCGCCTGGAAGGTGAGGGCCCCCAGGGGGGCCGCGAGGCGTTCCACCTCGTCCTTGAGCCTTTCCCCCTGGTAGCTGAAGGCCAGCTCTGCCCCGGCCTGGTGGAGCTTTTCCGCGATGGCGTAGCCCAGGCTCCTTTGGTTGGTAACCCCCATGACGAGGGCTTTTTTGCCGGAAAGGTCCAGGGTGAGCATGGGGGGATTATACCCCTGGGGGCCGCAGGACGGGGAAGCCCTCCAGGAGGGCCGCCTGGGCCAGGCGGGCGTCCAGGGAGACCAGGGGAAGGCCCTTTGGGTCCTCCCCGGCGAGGAGGACCAGGGCGGCCAGGTGCAGGGCGTCCAGGGTGCGCAAGGGGTGGAGGCGGAGAAGCCTAAGGGCCTGCCGCCTCACCCTCTCCCCGGGCAGGACCTCGTGCCAGGCGGCCTTGAGGCGCCGCAGGCGCTCCTGGGCCAGGGCGTACCCCTCGGGGTCCAGGTGGCCTTCCCGGAGCCTGCGGTTCAGGGCGGAGGCGGCCTCCACCTCGGCGGCCCAGAAGACCACCACCTCCGGATCCTCCGCCAGGAGGGAGGCCGCCCAGCCGCTCGCCTCCTCCTGCACCAGGAGGGGCACCAGGGCGGAGGCGTCCCAGAACCTCATCCCTCCTCCCGCCCCTCCAGGAGGGCCTGGAGGACGCTTGCCCGGGCCTCCGGGAGGGGAAGGTCTTCCAGCCTCGGCCTCCCCTCTCCCCGCCGGAGGAGGCCCTGGCGCTCCAGGTGGAGCAGGGGTCCCTCTGGCCCTTTGGGCAGGGGGGTTAGCCGGGCCACGGGCACCCCCCGGTCCAGGATCAGCACCTCCTCCCCGGCCTGCACCCGGCGGAGGAGCTCCGAAAGCCGGTTTTTGGCCTCGCTCACGGAGACGCTCAGCATGAGGCCATTATAGCCATGAGCCCCAGGCCAGGAAGGCCAAGCGCCAGCCCCGGCCCGGCGGGCACCCCCGGCGGCCTGGGTTCCGGCATGGGCCCCGGGCCGGGAAGGAGCCCCCCAGGTTTACCCGGCCTGGTACCGGGCGAGCCAGGCATTCAAAGAGGCCGGGGATACCCCGCGTATGGCCTCCAACCCGCCCTTCCACTCCAGGACCACCCCGGCGGTGGGGCTCCCCACCAGCTCGGCGATCTTCTGGGCGGCCTCCGGGTCCTGGCGGGCGTTCACGAACTCGAAGGGGATGCCCTTCTGGGAGAGGAACATCCGCACGATTTCGCAGGGGCCGCAGCCGGGGATGCCGTAGAGCCGCACCATACCCCTCCATGGTACCAGAAGGGCCTGCGTGGTACCCTGGGGGTATGGGGCAGGTACTGGAAAAGACCCACTATGTTCTACAGGTGGGCTCCAAGGGTCGGGTGGTCCTGCCCGCGGAGGTGCGGGCGGCCCTGGGGGTGGGGGAGGGGGAGCGCCTCCTCCTCACCCTGGAATCCGATGGCACGGTGAGCCTCAAGCCCATGCGCAAGGTGGTGGAGGAGGTCTACGGCCTCTACAAGGACCTGGTCCCCCCCGGGGTGAGCCTGGTGGAGGAGCTCATCCGGGAAAGGCGGGAGGAGGCGAGAAGGGAGGAGCTGGAATGAGGGTGGTCCTGGACGCTGGCTCCCGCCCCGGGGGCCTTACCCTTCCTCGGGAAGCTTCCGCCCTCCCCAAAGGGCCAGGGCGTAGAGGGCCGCCGCCAGGAGGAAGAGGGCGGCGAACCCGAAGGCGTCCGCCACCAGCCCCCCCAGCACCGTGGAGAAGGCGAAGAGCCCGGCCACGGTGTTGGCCAGGCCGATGTGGCTGCTCCGCTCCCCCTCCGGGGCCAGGTTGAGGAGGTAGGTGGTGGTGGCCAGGCCCAGGGCGGCCAGGTAGGCCCCCTGGAGGAGGAAGACCAGGCCGAAGAGGCCGGTGGGCAGGAGGAGGGCGAGGAGGGGGGCCAGGAGGGCCAGGGCTGCCCCCGCCTGGAGCACCCCCCTGGAGCCCCGCGCCGCCAGCCGGGCCCAGAGCAGGTTGGAGAGGGTGAAGGCCAGGGCGTAGAGGGAGAGGTAAAGCCCGAGCTCCCGCTCCTGCCCCAAAGCCCGCACCGCGTAGGCGGCGTAGAAAGGCTCGACCATCCCCCCCAGGGCCAGGAGGACCCGCACCCTCAGGTAGCGGCGGAAGCCGGGGTTTTGCAAGGGCAGGCGCAGGTCCAGCCTTTCCTCCCGGGGGGCCTCCTCGGGCTCCTCCGTGAGGCCGAAGAGGTACCAGCCCACCCCGAAGGCCAGGGCCCCCAGGGCGAAGAGAAGGGCGTAGGGCAGGGGGAAGGGGAGAGGCAGGGCCAGCACCTCCCGCACCAGGAGCCCCGCCAGGAAGGCCAGGAACCCCCCCACCAGGTTGCGGGCGGAGAAGAGGGCGGCCCGGCGCTCCTTGGGGGTGGTCTTGGCCACCACCTCCCAGAAGGGGAGGCTGGAGACCCCGGTGAAGAGGGCGTTCAGGAGGAGGCCCAGGAGGAAGCCCAGGAGGAGGAGGGAAGGCCAGGGCCCGAGGAGGAGGGCGGAGAGGGCCATGAGGACCACCCCCAGGAGGCGCAGGGCGGCCACCTTGCGGTAGAGGACGATCTTCCGGGGCAGGCGGGCCACCCAGGGGGCCAGGAAGGCCTGGGGGAGCATCCCCCCGGCGTAGAGGAGGGCGGGGAGGAGGCCGATGGTAGGCCCCGGGGCCCCGAGCCGGGCGGCGAAGCCCGCGAGGACGATGTGGGGGCTCAAGAAGGCGTCCCCCAGCCAGACCAGCCAGCCATTGAGCACCGCCAGACGGTAGTTCCTTTCCCTGAGGTCTAGGATGGAGAGGATGCTGCTTCTGCCTTCCCTCGGGCCCTTCCACATCCTCCATCCACGCTACAACGCCGCCACGGTCCTGGCCCTTCTGGAGGCGGCCCGCCCCCTTGTCCTCTACCTGGCCTCCCACTCGGAGGAGGCCCTGCGGGAGGGGCTTTGGCGGGAGGAGGACCCCCTCCTCTTCCACCTCCTCCCCTGGGCGGAGGGGCGGGGGGTGCCCGTGGTCCCCCTGGACGGGGAGGCCCACCTGAAGGGGGAGGCGGAGGTCTTCCGTCAGGCCCTGGCCCAGCACCCCCTGGGGGCTGCCCACCTGGAGGGGATGCGGGCCTTCGACCAGGCCCTCCTGGGGCTCCTCCAGAGCCCCCTCACCCCCGAGGCCCTGGGCTCGGCGGGCTTCCTGGGCCGCCTGCGGGAGGTTTACGGGGCCTTCGCCCAGGCCTACGGGGAGGGGCCGGCCACGGGCTTCCGCGCCCGGCGGATGGCGAAGGTGGCGGCGGCCCTGCCCCGGGAGGGGGCGGTGGTGGCCGACCTCCTGGACTACCTCCTCCTGGCGGAGCGCTTCCCCGAGGCTCTTCCCAAGGCCCACCGGCCCACGGAGGCGGAGCGGCAGCGGGCCCTTCTGGACCGGGCCTGGCGCCTGGAGGAGGGGGACGACTGGGCGGGGCTTCTGGAGGGGCTTTTCGCCATCGGCACCCCCGAGGCCCTGTACCTGGCGGCCCAGGTCTACCTGGCGGCCGGGGAGTGGCGGGAGGCCCTCCTCCTCATGGAAGAGGTCTTCCGCATGGACTTCCAGCACCCCCCCTACCTGCCGGGGTACGTGCTGGCCCGCTTCGGCCAGCTCCTGGACCTGGCGGGGGAGCGGGAGCGGGCCCTCAGGGCCTACCGCGGGGTGCTGGCCCTCCCCTGGGCCCCGGAGGAGGCCAGGGCCCTGGCCCGGGCGGGGCTGCGCACCCCCTTCCGGCTTGCCCCCTAAGGGTCATTTGTCCCGGCTCGGGGCCCGTAGGATGGGGGCATGGAGGTGGAGATCCGCCGCGCCCGCCACGCCCTCTACCTGCGCCTGGCCGCGGCCCACGCCGGGCCCCTGGGGCCCGCCCTCCTGGGCCGCCCGGAGCTCGCCCCCCGCTACCAGGAGGCCTACGCCGCCTGCGGGGGGGCGGAGGGGCTCCCCTGCGCCGGGGTGGGGGGAGAGCCCCGGGTGTGCGTGGTGCGGCGGCTGGAGCGCCTGGCCCGGAGCGCCCTCCGCGGGGGCAAAAGGCGGAGGGAACAGGAGCGGGCGGTGGTGGAGGGGCTCCTGGTCTGCCTGGAGCACCTCACGCGGGAGTTTCCCCCGGAGTTCGGGCCCCTCCTGGAGGCCACCCGGGCCCACCTGGAGCGGGACCTGCGCTACCTGCGGGGGGAGGCCTCCCACCCGGAGGAAGCCCTCGCTCCGTGAGGCCACGCGGGAAGCGGTTGCCCCGGAGGGCCGGGATCAGAGCAGGTGGTAGGCCTTGCCCAGGATGAGCATCAGGGCCACGGTGGCCGCGGAGAGGATGATGAGGATCAGCATCAGGAGGATGAAGCGCAGGTCGAAGGTCTCCCCCTCGGTGGTGAGGACCCGGGGGTTCAGGATCAGGTAGAAGAGCAGGGTCACCAAGGCTACTCCCACGGCGAACAGGGCAATGTAGACCATGCCACCTCCCTTCACCCGAGGCCGAGGAGGGCCTCCAGGCTTCGCCTCAAGTCTACCAGCCCCACCCCGTAGGTGGAAACCCCCCTCTCCCGGCCCACGGCCCCCAGGTAGGGGCCCAGGCCCTGGGGCAGGTCCAGGGGCAGAGGGGGGCTCTCCCAGGGACCGTAGGCGCGCACCTCCCGGTAGCGGAGGCCCGTGGGGGCCTCCACCCGGAGGTCCAGGGGCTCCCCTTCCCCCTCCAGGGGCCGCCAGCCCTCCGGGGTCTCCTTGCCCCCGGGGTACCAGAGGCCCAGGCCCTCCCCGGGGAAGGCCAGGAGGAGGCGGTCGGGGCGCAGCCGCTCCAGGAGGTGGGCCAGGGGGGCCCGGGCGGGGCCGGAGAGGGAGAGGCCCTCCAGGGTGGGGGAGAGGGGGGAGGGGTCCAGGGCCAGGAGGAGGCGGCCCCGGAAGGCCAAGCCGTGGAGGGCCCGGAGGACGGGGAGGGCCTCGGGGTAGGGGGCGTGGAGGAGGACCGTCCGCCCGCCCCTTCCCCCCTCCAGGTAGCAAAGCAGGGTGCCGAACTCGTCCAGGCCCGCCCGCAGGCGGCGGGAGAGGACCTCGAGGTCGGAGGAGAGCTCTGCCAGCAAGGTGGGGGCCATGGCCTCATGGTATTCTAAGCCCCGTGCGGCACCTGGTCCTGGCCGACATCCACGGGAACTGGCCCGCCCTGGAGGCCGTCCTCCAGGCCGCCCCCCCCTTCGACCGGGTGCTCTTCCTGGGGGACGCGGTGGGCTACTACCCCGACGGGGACCGGGTGCTGGACTGGCTCCTGGAGGTGGGGGCGGAGTGCGTCCTGGGCAACCACGACGCCTGGCTGCTGGCCCTGGAGGCCCTGCCCCAGGAGGGGGCGGTGCTGGAGATCCTGGCCTGGCAGCGGGCGCGGCTTTCCCGGAGGCACCTGGAGTTCCTGGCCTCCTGGCCCTGGCAGAAGGAGGCGGCGGGGGCCCTTCTGGTCCACGGCTCCCCCTGCGACCCCTTCGAGTACCTGGACGAACTGGAGGCCGCCCGCCGGGCCTTCGCCTGCACCGAGGCCCGGCTCGCCTTCCACGGGCACACCCACCTGGCGGGGGCCTTCCTGCAGCTCCCCGGCCCCCGGCCCTGGGTGCGCTACGGGCGCTTCCTCGAGGGGGGGGAGCTCCGCCTGCCCCCGGCGGTGCGGGCCCTGGCGAACCCGGGCTCCGTGGGCCAGCCCCGGGACGGGGTACCGGGGGCGGCCTTCGCCCTTTGGGAGGGGGAGCGGCTGGAGTTCTTCCGGGTGGCCTACGACCTGGGGAGGGTGGCCCGCCGCCTCGAGGAGGAGGGGTTTCCCCTTTGGCTCTACACCCGCCTGACCCTGGGGGAATAGTCGGCCACGAGGCGGTCTTGGAGCTTCTTCCCCGCCTCACGGCCCCCACCCTGCTCTTCTCCGGCCCCGAAGGGGTGGGCAGGCGCCCCGTGGCCCGCTGGTACGCCTGGGGCCTCAACCGGGGCTTCCCTCCCCCCGCCTGCGGGGAGCACCCCGACCTCCTGGAGCTCGGGCCCCGGGAGGGGGGGCTGCGGGGCCGGGCCGAGGTGCGCCTGGAGGAGGTGGAGCCCCTCTTCGCCTGGCTCGCCGTCCACCCCCGGGAGCGGGCCAAGGTGGCGGTCCTGGACGCCGCCCACCGCCTCACCGAGGCCGCGGCCAACGCCCTCCTCAAGCTTCTGGAGGAGCCCCCCTCCTACGCCCGCCTGGTCCTCATCGCCCCCAGCCGGGACACCCTCCTCCCCACCCTGGCCAGCCGGGCCCTGGAGGTGCCCTTCGGACCCGTCCCCGAGGCCAGGCTCCGCGCCCTCACGGAGGACCCCGACCTCCTGGCCTACGCCGCCGGGGCCCCGGGGCGGCTCCTGAGGGCCCTGGCCGACCCCGCCCTCTTCCGCGCCCGCCTGGAAAAGGGGAAAAGGGCCCTCGCGGCCCCCCTCCTGGAGCGCCTGGCCCTCCTCCGCGAGCTCCTCGCCGAGGAGGAGGGCTTTGCCCTCCTCCACGCCCTCCTGCGCCGCCGCCCCCGGGCCCTCCTGGCCCTGGAGGCCGCCCGGGAGGCCCTGGAGCGGTATGTGAGCCCCGACCTGGTCCTGGCCCGGCTGGCCTTAGACTTAGAAGCGTGACCGTGGGTGTCCGCCTGCACGCAGCCCTGGGGCTGGCCCGCACCCCCGTGCTGCGGTACTTCCGCTTCCAGGGGGAGCCCCCCCCCGTGGGGGCCTACGTGGTGGTGCGCACGGGGAGGGGCCTCGAGGTGGGCCAGGTGCGCACCCCCCCGCGGACGGGCCCTGAGGCGGGGGAGGTGGTGCGCCTGGCCAGCAAGGAGGACCTGGACCAGGCGGCGAGGCTTCTGGCCCGGGCGGGGGAGGCCCTCTTCTACCTCAAGGCCCGGCTCCGGGAGGAGGGGGTGAGGGCCAAGGTCCTGGGCTGCGACTTCACCCTGGACGCCTATCACCTCGCCGTCCACTACGCGGCGGAGGAGCGGGTGAACCTCCGGCCCTTCGCCCGGGAGCTCGCCCAGCGCTTCCGCGTTCGGGTGGAGTTCCTGGCCGAGGGCCCCCGGGAGGAGGCCCGCTACCTGGGGGCCCTGGGGGCCTGCGGCATGGAGTCCTGCTGCGCCACCTGGCTCCAGGGCTTCGCCCAGGTCTCCATCAGGCTGGCCCGGGACCAGCAGCTCCCCCTGAACCCCGAGAAGATCTCCGGCCCCTGCGGGAGGCTTTTGTGCTGTCTGGCCTACGAGCACCCCGTCTACCAGGAGCTTCTGGCCGGGCTCCCCCGCAAGAACGCCCGGGTGTGCACCAAGGCGGGGGTCTGCGGCAAGGTGCACAAGCTCAACCCCCTGAAGGGCACGGTGGAGCTCCTCCTGGAGGAGGGGAAGACCCTGGAGGTGGGCAAGGAGGAGCTAGCGGAGGGTTTCTTAGGCTAGGCTGCGCTGGTGCTCAGAAAAGGGATGTAGGATTGCTCCGTGGGGTGGGGACGGTTCTTCTTCCTTGGGGTTTTCCTCACAGGGTGTAACCTTTTTTTTCTGCCTAGCCTTACCCTCGCCCTCATGCCCACCAGCCTCACGGTCCAGCAGGGACAGCAGGGCACCCTCACCCTCACCCTCACCCCCCAAGGGGGCTTCGATGGCCAGGTGACCCTCTCCCTGGTGGGTGCTCCCACCGGGGTTTCCCTCTCTCCCGACTCCTTGCAGGTAACCGGCGCAAACCCCGTGATCCAAAACTTGGCGGTGAGCGTGGCCCCCAGTGTGGATCCAGGCAGCTACCCCCTGAGCCTAAGGGTCCAGGGGGGAGGGATCGCTAAGGCGGCGAGCTTCAGGTTGTCGGTGGTTTCCTCTTCGCCTTCCCCTTCAGGAGTGCGAACGTGGGTTTACCAGCTCACGGGTTACCCCCCTTCGGGCCTGGCTCAGCTCGGTTCTACGGCGGCAGACCTGGTGGTCATAGACCTCACCAAGGATGGCCGGGTCCCCTGGAGCCCGCAGGACCTGCAGGCCTTAAGGGGCAAGCGAGCCCTGGCCTACCTGGAGGTCGGGGGGATGGAGAACTACCGGGCGGAGTACCTGTTGGTTCAGCAGCAGGCCTCCGATCTCCTATTGAACACGGTTCCTGGGTGGCCGGGGGAGTGGTACGTCAAGTACTGGGACGAGCGCTGGTGGGATCTGGTGGTGGCCCCGCGGCTGGACAAAGCCCTGGCCGCTGGTTTCCAGGGGGTGTACCTGGACTTGGTGGACGCTTACGAGGGGATCAGCCTGAGCCTCGTTCCCGGGGAAACCCGGGACACCTTGGCCCAAAGGATGGTGGCTCTTCTGCAACGCATCAGCGCCTACGTGAAGGCGAGGCGACCGGACTTCTGGGTTTTCCCGCAGAATGCCCCTGAGCTGAGGGCATGGCCCGGCTATCTGGCTGCCGTGGATGGCGTCGGCCTCGAGGAACTCTTCTTCTACGCAACCGACAGGGCGTGCACCGATCCAGGATGCGCCGTCCGTTTGCGCCATGCCCGGGCCATACGCGAAGCGGGGAAGCTGGTCCTCACGGTGGACTATGCGCTGGACCCCCGGAACGTGCGCACGGCCTGCCAAAAGGCGCGGGAAGAGGGGTTCGTCCCTTACGTGACGGTGGTGGAGCTGGACCGGATCAGCCCCCTGTGTCCGTAGGCTGGAGCAGGTGGCGCTCCTTGGCCACCAAGGGGTAAAGGCCGTATCGGAACGCCCTTCGGACGGCCAGGTGGGCGAGGCAGGGCTCCGGGGCGTAATCCAGGGAATAACGTTCCCAGGGGAAGTTCGCCAGGGTTTGCGCCACGTGGGCGTTCCGCCGAAGGGTGGACCTGGGGAGGAGCTTCCCCCCATCTTGCCACGTGGTGGTGAAGCTTTCAAAGACGATTCCGTGGGCGAGGTGCCCGAGTTGCGGCAGCAGATCGAAGCCCCGGTTCACCAGCAGGTACATCGGCTCGGTGGCCCGCCGCACCTCCCAGAGCAAGTGCAATGTGGCCTCCCGCGAGGCCGCCGCGGCCTGATCCAGGTTGTCCAGGAAGAGCCCTTGAAACCCGCGCGCCAGGTACACTAAGGCCCGCTCCACCACTAGGGTGACCCACCCCGGGTGGGCGGGGTCGGCCGGGTAGGTGCCCCACTCGGGGATGGGCCCGCCCCGTCGCCAGGGGCCTGGGGGCCCCGCCTCTTCCCCCACGCTGAGGTAGGCCAGGGCTGCCGTGGGCCGGAGGGCCTCGAGCTCCTCCGGGGTGTAGGCCCAGGGTTGCAGCACCACCCGGCGGAAGGCCTTCAGTTTGGGCAGGCATCCCCGCCCGTAGAAGAAGGCCAAGGGTTTACAGCAGGTAGACGCCATAGCGCTCCGGGTGCCTCAGGTGTTCCAGGAAAATCAGAAGGAGAAGGAGCCCCACGGCCCCGAGGACCAGGGGGTTCTGGGTGAGCTGGAGCAAAAGCGCCCCCGCTATGAGGGCATAGGCGCTGGATCGGGCCCCGCCCAGGGCGTTCAGCCCGAGGGCCATGGCGCTGGTTAGCGTCAGGAAGCCGAACCCCATCAGTGCCTCGGCGTAGCCGCCTACCCAGGGGAGGGCTGCCAGGAGCAAGAAGGTGGGGAGAAGAGCGGCTAAAGCGTAGTTCCAAAAGGCCCTCTGAACGGCCAAGAGAAGTGCGTTGGGCCTTGCTTTGCTCCAAAGGGTCTTCCCCAGGGCCTTGACAAAGGCTCCTAGACGCATTTCTACCAGAAGAGCGGAGAGCAGGTAAAGGGCCAAGCCCAGGAGGGCCACGCTTCCCAGAAGCGTGACCAGTTGCCATAGGATGAGCCCTTGCCCTAGGCCGTACAGGCCGTAGGGCCACTCCTCCTGCAACGCCCTCGCCAGGAAGGAGAAGGCCTCGAGGCGAGGACGCGGCAGCTGCCCCAGCGCCACCAAGACCGTGGGCGGGCCGATCCAGAGGGGGGAGAAGGCCAGGACCCAGGCGAGCCCCACCCCCAGGAGGAAGGCCAGGGCCAGGACCGCGGCCTGCCTTTCCCTGCCCGCCAGGCCCAGGATGCCCACCCCCACCCAGACCGCCCCCACGCTCCAGGAAGTCCAGGGCCCTTGGTCCAGGGGGGCTGCCAGGGAAAGGCCTAAAAGGCCCAGCCAGGCTAGGGCGGCGACCACGCGGCGGGCCCCGGTTTGGTCCATCTCTACCGCGGCCCGCAGGCTGGCCCGGGCGGCCAGCTGGCTCCAGGTCAGGAGAAAAAGTGCCGGTAGCCAGCCCACCTCTTGGGTTTGGAGGAAAACCCCCAAGCTGCCCGCCAGGCTCAGGGCCATGGCCAGGTGGCGCAGGCCGAGAACCCCGGGCACCGCCGGGGCTTTGGCCTTGGGGCGGAAATCCCTCCGGGCTCGGGCGAACAGGGCCTGCGCCAAGGCAAAGGTGTTAGGCAGGCCGAAGGTTCGCTCCACGCGATAGCGGTTGTACCCCAGTACCTCCAGGTGGGCGGCCAGCTCGAAGGGGTCGCTCACCTGGCGGAGGAGCTCAGCGAGTTCCTGGGCGAGGGCCTCCAGGTCCTTCGCTCCGGAAGGCACCCCCGTGCTTTTGCGGTACTCTCCCCGGGCGCTCATTCCGGCACCTCGATGGGAAGGCGGGCGGTGAGGGTGCGGTAGATCTCCCAGAACTCGGCGAGCATCCTGTCCAGGGTGTAGAGGGCAAGCACCTTTTCCCGCGCTTTCTGTCCCAGGGTCAGGCAGCGTTCCGGATCCCGCAGGAAGCGAAGCAAGGCCTGGCCCAGGGCCTCGGGGTCCATGGCGGGAACCACCTCCCCTACCCCTTCCAACACCTCCCCCACGCTCCCCACGCGGGTTCCCACCAGGGTTCGGCCCACGGCCATGTTCTCGATCACCGTGTAGGGGAAGCCCTCGGAGATGCTGGAGAGCACCCCCACCCAGCCTTGGTGGTAGGCCTGGTACACGGGGTTGACCGGGCCCATAAAGTGCACGTGGCCCTCGAGGCTCAGGTCCCGCACCCGTTGCCGTACGCTTTCCGCGTAGCCCTCGTTGCCCCGGGGCACCGGCCCGAAGAGCTTGAGCTGGGCCTCAGGAAGCTCCTGGACCACCAGGTGAAACCCCTCCACAAGGGTGAGCAGGTCCTTCAAGGGGTCGATCCGCCCCACCCAGACGGCGGTGGGTGGGGGTTCCAGGCGGGGCGGGGCTTCCGCGAAGAGCCTGGGGTCCACCCCGTTGGGCACCACCCGGATGCGCTCGGGGTCGGCTCCCAGCTCCACCTCCCACCGCTGGTTGAAGCGGCTCACCGTGGAGATGAAGTGCGCTTCGCGGTAGGCCAAACGGCTCACGGTGTGGTAAAAGCGGGCTTGGACCAGGCGTTCGGCGGGGGAGGGCTGGGTTTCGGAAAAGGCCAGGTAGCGCTCCCGCAGGAAAACCCCGTGTTCCGTGAGGAGAAAGGGGACCCCTGCCCGCCGGGCCACCAGCCAGGCGGGGATCACCGCAAGCCCCCCGCTGGTGGCGTGGACCAGGTCCGCCTCGGGGATGGGATCCAGGGCCAGGAGGGGAAGCAGGGTGGAGCGCAGCCAGTGGAGAACCGCCAGGTTTTCCCCCAGGCTCGGGGACCGTCCCAGGAGCAGACGGAGCCGCTCGCTCAGCAGGGCCTGGGCCTTGGGGTGGAGAAAGAGGTCGTAGAGGTGGCGCTTGCGGAGGAGGAAGAGCTCCCAGAGGCCCTCCTGAAAGGTGGGCACGTCCAAGGAGAGAAAGGCGAAAAGCCTCTCCAACGCCCCCAGCAAGGCGTGAAGAGGGGCGCCGGCGAAGGGGAAGCGCCGGGGGGGGCGGTACAGGTGCAGGGTCTTCAGGCGGGCGCCCGGGGGCAGGGGCAGCGCTGGCTCCGCCGCCTTAGGTCCCCATAGGGCCAGCACGGTGAACTCGGCGTGCAATCCGAAGAGCAGCTGTTCGCACCAGCGGCTCACCCCGCCCACAGCGTAGGGATAGGTGCCCTCGGTGACGAAGAGAACCCTAAGGGGCCTGGAAGGCATAGGTCCCGCTTCCCACGAAGCAACGGTTGAGCCCAGCGTAGGGCTCGCAGGTCGGGGCCTGGATGCCGCTCACCCACACCGGCTTGCCGGAGACGGCCACGGTGCGGGCGGTGGGGTCGATGACCGCCCGGGTGGGTTGGGGGCCGCCCACCGCCTGGTGATGGCGGTAGCGCTTAAGGGCGTACTCTCCGTACCCTAGCCAGGAGNNNCGCCCACCGCCTGGTGATGGCGGTAGCGCTTAAGGGCGTACTCTCCGTACCCTAGCCAGGAGGGGTTGAGGAGGGGCAGGCTGGAGTACGTGGTGTACTTCTGCAAGAGGGCCTCCAGCCAGTCGAAGAGCAGGTGCTTCCCGAAGACGTACTCCCTGAGGTTGGCCTGGTGGAAGTAGTGGCTGCCCCCGTCGGTGAAGAGGTGGTAGAGGGCCAGGTTGGTTTCCTGGCCCAAGTATTCGGGGTAGGTGAGGGGGCGGGGCCAGAAAGGCTCCGTGCCCCCAGGGGCATAGACGCCGTTGTAGGCCGCCAAGGCCTCCTGGTCGGTGGTGACGTTGTAGAAGACGTTGGTGGGCCAGTCGGCCACCAGGTAGAGCCCGGGGGCCAGGGGGTGGGGGAAGGCGCAGGAGGGGCAAGGGGGTTTTTGGCTGGCCACCGACCAGTTCACTTTGGCGAAGCGCACCTTGTGCTCCTGAAGGGCCTGGAGGAAGAAGGGGTTGGAAGCGTTCAGCCCGTAATCGGTCCGGGGGAAGTCGTAGGCGCTAGGCCCCTTCCACCCGAAGCCGGAGTACTGCCCGCTTTTGAACACGGTGTGCTCGTACCGGAGGCCCAAGAGGCTGGCCACCCGGTTGTTGCCCAGGATTTCCCGCCGGGCCTGTGCCAGGGTGGTCCAGTCCATGTCCCAGTGGGTGTAGCTGTGGTTGTAGAAGCGGAAGTCCTGGGCCAGGGCTTGGCTGGCCTGCACTAAGCCATCGTCCAGGTTTAGGGGGTCGTTGGGGAGGTTTTCTGCGGGCTCACAGGGGGTTCCCACCACCGCCCCGCAGCCGTTGAAGGCCAGGTCCAGGGTGAAGGCGGCGGCCACCTGGCCGTAGGCGCTCCTGAGGCTGTCTTGCCTGGCCTTCACCCGGTGGGCTTCTTCCCCGCTCAGGCGGAAGGTGGCGAGGCCAGGGGCGCTGGGGCTTTCCCCGCCGCGGAAGACCTCCGTGGACTCGAACCAGTCGTCCACGTCCACCCGCAGATGGCGGCTATACTCCCCCATGTAGACCCCTCGGGTCAGCCAGCGCACCCAACCGGGGGCCAGGAGCCAGGTGTGGAAGAGGTAGGGGCTGTGGTCGAAGGTGAGGACCAGCTGCTCGCGGCCGTCGGTTGTGGAGCGCACGATGCCGAAGACGTTGCCTTCCGCATCGCGCAGTATGGGGGTGGCGGAACAAGTGCCGCTCAGGCTGGCCTTGTAGGCGTAGGCGTTTCGCACGGGCAGGGGGCCCACCAGGTCGGGGAAGAGGGCTTCGCCCTCTGGGGTGAGGGTGAGGGGATAGCTTTGGCTCAAGTCGATGCCGTCAGGGTCGTTGGCGGCGGGGCTGGGAGTCGGGAATCTATCCACATAGGCCAGGCAGCGGTCCTCGGGGTAGGTGCCGGGAAAGGTGTAGAGGACCAGTTCCCGCACCCCGTAGTCCCGCTCGTAAGCCCAGAGGCGGTTCCAGTCCTCCGCCGACATGTGGAAGGTGGGGCCGGGCCAGGTGGCCAGCTGGCCTTCCGCCAGGATTACCCCCTGAAAGCGCCCGGTGCCGTCAGGGTTGATGAGGTTGACCGAGCCGAAGGGGGTGGTGCTCACGTCCACCACCTCGTAGGGGATGAGGAAGGTGTCCAGGATGGCCTTGGCCGCAGCGAAGTGGGGAGCTTGGTTCGGATCGGTGGAGGTGGTGAGGAGCAGAACGCGGGCTTCGTAGCGCGGGTTTTCCAGGGCCTGGGGTTTCAGGGGCAGCCGAAGGGGGACAGGCCCCGAAAGGGGTGGGAGGGGGCGGGAGGGGAGGACGGGAAGGGCCACCGGCCCCGGTGGAACCTGGGGGGACGGGGTGGCTTTGGGTGGGCTTTCCGGGCGCTGGAGGCTGCAAGCGGCGAGGGTTAGGAGTAGGGCGAGGCCTAAGAGGGCGCGCACCACGGCTCACCTCCCTTTTTTCCGGAGGCTTAAGGGGCTCAGGCTCAGGCTCTGGGGCGCTGTGGCGTCCACGCCCGCTCCCGGCTGAACCCCGGTTCCGTCCACGGTGAGGACGTGCCACCAGGTGTCGTAGCCACTGCTGGCGTTCGGAGTCGGGAAGGCTTGCACCAGGTAACCGGCGTTGTAGACCCGGACCTGGGCCCCTGAGGTGTTCCAACTTCCCCCGCCGAAGTACCAGTGGACGTAGACCCGGTAGCTGCCTTCTGCATGGGTGAAGCGAAGGGTTTCCTGGCCTGGGCCCTGGGGGGTATCGCCTTCCAGGCAGGCCTCGCCAGCCGGAGGGCAGACCCCGGGGTTGTGCCAGTAGACGTGTTGGGTGGCGGGCGTGCCGGGGTAGAGGAGGTGGAGGTCTAAGTCGGCGGCAGCGGTCCAGGAGAGCTCCACCCGCCATTCGGGGGCGTAGCCCACGCTGAGGGTGAAGTCCAGGGTACGGGTGGCCCCGCCCCCTTGGGGGGTGGCCTCGAGGCGCAGGGGGTAGTCCCCCGGGGTGGGGTTCGCCACCTGGAGGCTTACGCTCCCGCCCTCTGGGGGGAGGCTCTGGGTGCCCAGGCTCACCCCGGGGGGCGGAGGGGTGCCGTCCTGCCGCCGGAGCGCCAGGTCCAGGGGGGTGTTGAAGCCGTTTTGCGGCACCACGGTTACCCCTAGGCTTCGCGTACTGCCCCACACGGTGGTAAGGGTGTTGTCCCCGGAAAGCCTGAAATCCGTGGCCTTGAGGGTGAAGGACGCTTCCCAGATCCGGTTTCCTCCCTGCGCCCGCAAGGTGAGGGCGTGGTCCCCCGGGAGGAGGCTCGGGTCCAAGATCAGGGCGATGGGGGCGACCACCGCGTTGCCGCCTAGCAGGAGGCTCGAGGGGCTTAGGGCGATGCCCGGAGGCGGGCTTTCTAGGCTCAGGCTGACCGGCCCGCTGAAGCCGTTCAAGGGGGTTAGGGTGAGGTAGACCCGGGCTTGGCCGCCCACGGGGGCGGTGGGGCTACCCTCCAGGGCGAGCAGGAAGTCTGGCTCGGTGCTGTTCACCGCCACCGCCCGGCTGCCCGCGTTCCCCGCGGTGAAGAGGACTGCCCCCTGGCTCACGCTTTGCGTGGCCGAAACCTGGAAGACCCGGCCCGCGTAACCCGAGGGGGTAACCTCGGCGAGGGTCAGCCCGGGGGCGGGTTGGAAGTTCAAGGGGGGTAAGGCCTCGTTGCCCGAGTTGCCCACCAGCAGGTAGGCGCTTTCCCCCGGGTTGAGGCTCAGGCTCAGGGGAGCCACCTCGAGGCCCGCTCCCAAATTGGGGTTCACGATCTTGCGCAACAGCCGGACCAAATCTTTTTCGTCCGCATACCCATTGGAGTCCAGGTCCCCGTGGTAGCGCCGGTAGGGGGTGGGGGACGCTGTTCCCATCAGAAGGTCGGTGAGGAGGACGGCGTCGGTGAGGCTGACCGAACCGTTTCCGTTGAGGTCTCCCAGGGGGTTTGCCGCCAGGTCGGGGCTGGCTTCCTGCTGGGTGATGCTGGGGATGGGAGAGAGGCTTAGGGGGGAAAGCTGCCCCTGAGGGGTGGGGTTGGAAGCCTTCCCCCAGGAAAGGCGCAATTCCTCGGCGATGCGCTCCTGGACTTCCCACCGCGGCCGGGATCCGGGTTTGAGCACCCTAAAGCGGAGACGGAGAACCTCTCCTGAGAGCTTTTCGTAGCCAACACCCACCAGGCGGAGCTTTCCCGAGGCGAAATGCGTTTCGCGTACCAGAGGTCCTTCGGCGCCCAGGTATTGGAGCGCTTCGGGATCGTAAGCCACTTCAAGCAACAGGCCGCGGACGCCAAACCCCTGGACCGTCAGGGTGTCGCCCTCCAAAGGGATGTCCTCCACGGGGCGTTGGGTCTGGGTGTTGCACGCGGGCAAGAAGGCCAGCCCTAAGGCCAGAATCGCAATGGATAACCTCTGCATTGCCTCACCTCCTATGGCGCCAGGACAAGGCTGCCGCCGGGGACGGTTTCCTCCGTGTAATCGGGTCTTGCCAGCATGGCGTTCGTCAGCGCCAAGGTTCCTCCACCGGTTCCGGTCACAAAGAGGCGCGCCAGTTCCCCTGGACCGTTGAAGGCCCCGGTGCAGACTAAGGCAATGTTCCAGCGGTTGGGGTTGAGGGACACTTGCGCGTAGTCAAGGTTGCAGCCAGGGGTCAGACTCCCTACCGAGGCCGAGAGGTTGAAGGCAAGGGGCAGCTCTACGGTGAACTGCACACCTCGATAGGCTTCTGTAGTGCCCTCCAGGTTGACCCCTACGGTATACATGTTGCCCGAACGCTCCAAGAGGACGGGTACCAAGTCGGGGGGCGGTGGGGGTGGAGAAGTGCGACAGCCCGCACCAAAGATGCCTAGGGCCAAGAGTAGGAAACTGTAAAGGGTACCCTTTTGGGGCACGAAACACCTCCCTCTGCCAATCGCTGGGCAAAACCTTCCTCCAGGGCGGGGAAGGTGATCCTTATTTATGAGTGCTGCGGAATAGCATGGTTCTGCATCCAAATGGTATGGGGCACCCGCCCTGTAACTCCAGGTTAGAGAGGGTGTTCGGATTTTGCCTCAGGCTAAGGTCCCCCAACTTGTGAATAGAAAGTCTTAGGGCCTAGGTTTTGGCAGGACCAGGCTAGGGGTTACGAAGGGAAGGAAGCCAAGTTCCCTGGCGCGCTGCGCGGCAAGCCTTGCCTGGTTCGGGTCTGAGGTGATGTCAAGGCTGAGGGTAACAAGACCGCGCCTGCGGAAGGGCCAAACAGGGCTAGGATCACCTGGAAAAGGCCGGCCCACTGGGTCGGTGGAGAGGTGAGAGTAGACGACCGCATCCAGGGCTTCCGCAGTCCTCCGAAGCACTCGGAAGCCCCGATGTTGGAGGAGTAGGGCATCGGGTAGTCGGCTTCGCAGGTGTCCGATCAGGCTTGCGAGGTGGGGGATGGTTTCGGGATGCAGGTCTGCTATGTCCAACCCATCCAGGAAAAAGCCTGCATACCCGAGAAGAAGAAGCCTTTCGGCCTCCTCTAGAACCCAGGCTCGCCACCTGGGATTTGCTGGGTCCATGAAGAGGGTGTCTGGGGCATACGGGTTTGGACCTAGAGCCAGGGGGAGAAGCCCTTTGGCCTCCGCCTCCCTACGGGGAAGGAAGCCCAGGGGCAGGTAGGACACCACCCGCACCCCTCGGTCTCGCAAGCCTTGGACCTGGGCCAAGGGGGCCTCCCGGGCCAAAACCACCAGGTCGTGGTCTTGTAAGCGTGCGAAGACCCCGGGGTCACCTCCATAGTAAAGGGCCCAGCTTCGGATGCCCTCGAGGCGACTGGCAATGGGGGGTGCAGCAGCCTCGCGCCTGATTACTTCTTGGACTAGGTCTTCCCCACGTTCAGGCTTCTCCGCAAAGAATAGGTAGCCGTAGTTCCCTGGGGAATGGAAGTCGCCACCTAAGGGCCAGAGGGTGTACTCTCCCGCCTGCGGATGCCCGCGGCCCACCTTAAGCTGCCAAAAGGTTCCCGGCCTGGGACGGGGTAGATCCTGACCAAAGGGCAGGCGAAGCGCAACCCACCATCCGCCATCCAGGAGACCTGCCTTAGCCTCGTAGTTTAAGGAAGCTGTGTAGGCGCGAAACCGGGTTCCCCTGGCATTCACCGCCAGGTGGAGGTCCGGGGCCTCGGGGTTCCAGGGGTCGGTGCGGAGGAAGACCTCGAGGGTGTCGTCCCGCCACCACTCGGGGTCCTCCGCTTGTCGCTCGGCCTTAGGGGGGATAGCTTGTTCCAGGTGCGAGAAGAGATAAAGAGCCCCGTCGTCGTAGCCTACCTGGAAGAAGCCTGGGAAAAAGGCTCGTTGGGGAGGATAGGTATGGGTGAGGTGGATGGGGTAGCGGGGAAGCCCCGGGTACCCCTCCGGGCTTAAAACTGGGGAGGACAGGGGGAGAGCCTGGGCCACCTCCGGTGCTGGCTGGGTCCAGGCTATGGAACACAAGGACAATAGGGCAAGAATACCATGCGCCTTTTGCATAGCCACACTATAGGTCAGAATGAAAGGGCCATGCGCCTCTTGTCACCTGAGGGCCCCCTCCCCGCCTTCTACCACTACTACCCCGGGGTCCCCGCGGTGGTGGGGGCGCGCCTGGGGGAGCGGGTGAACTTCTGCCCCGCGGTGTGGAACACCGGGCTTTCCGCCGACCCGCCCCTCTTCGGGGTGGCCTTAAGCCCCAAGCGCTTCACCCATGGGCTTCTCCTGGAGACCCGCCGCTTTTCCGCAAGCTTTCACCCCCACGCCCAGGCGGCTTTGGTGCAGCGGTTGGGGAGCGTCTCGGGCCGGGAGGTGGACAAGGGGCAGGCCCCCCACTTCCTCGGCCGCACCGGGGTGCCCGTCCTCGAGGGGGCCTACGCCGCCTACGAGCTGGAGCTCCTCGAGGTCCACACCTTCGGCGACCACGACCTCTTCGTGGGCAAGGTGGTGGCGGTGTGGGAAGAAGAGGGCCTTTTGGACGAGAAGGGTAGGCCCAAGCCCGGGCTTTCCCTCCTCTACTACGGCAAGGGGCTCTACGGCCGCCCCGCGGAGGAGGCCTTCGCCCCGTGGCGCCACCCCACGCGGACTCTGTCCGCGCGGGGGCCCCGGCAGACGGGTGGGCGGGGCTTCGGTCTCGAGGCGGGAAGGGTAAGGCGGAAAAGGGCATGAGCCAGGCCCAGGCCTTCGCCAGGAGGGTGCGGCGGGTGGTCCTGAACCGCCAGGGGACCGAGGCCCAGGTCTTCCTGGAGGCGGGCTTCCTCTACCTGCGCCAGGACGGCTTCGCCCGCTTCGCCCAGGGGGAGGGGGCGGAGGCCCTGGCGGGCTTCGCCCTGGAGCGGGGCGGGGTGCGCCTCCGCTTCGGGGACGGGAGCGCCCTGACCCTCCGCCACCGCCTGGGGAGGCTTCGCAAGCGGGTCTACTTCTCGTAGGGCTTGCCCACCGAGGCCGGGGGGCGGCTTCTGCCCATGAACCCCGCCAGCACCAGGATGGTGACCGCGTAGGGGAAGGCCTGCACCAGGACGGCGGGCAGGATGTCCGTCCCCTGGAGCTGGATGGCCAGGGCGCTGGCGAAGCCGAAGAGCAGGGTGGCGAAAAGGATCCCCAGGGGGTGCCACTTGCCGAAGATCATGGCCGCCAGGGCGATGAAGCCGAGCCCTGCCGACATCCCCCGCACGAACTGGTTGAGGAAGCCGATGGAGAGGTAGGCTCCCGCCAGCCCCGCCAGGATCCCGGAGAGGACCACCCCCACGTAGCGCATCCGGTGCACCCTCACCCCCAGGGTGTCCGCGGCCTCGGGGTGTTCCCCCACGGCCCGCAGGCGCAGGCCGAAGGGGGTCTTGAAGAGGACCCACCAGCTCACGGGGACCAGGAGGAAGGCCAGGTAGACCAGGGGGGAGAGGGCGAAGCCCTCCGGGCCCCAGAGGGGGAGGCGGTTGGCCACCTCCCGGGAGTTGGTGGCGTTGGCGTAGAAGTAGGTGAGGACCAGGCTGGGGGCGCCGAGGGCCAGGAGGTTGATGGCCACCCCGCTCACGATCTGGTCCGCCCGGTAGCGGATGGAGACCACCGCGTGCACCAGGGCCACCAGGCCCCCCGTGGCCATGGCGCTCAGGACCCCCACCCAGGGCAGCCAGGGGTAAGACCCCGGGCCCAGGGCCGCCTCCACCCTCTCCACCGTCACCGCCGCCGCCAGGGCCCCGAAGAGGATGATCCCCTCCAGGGCGATGTTCACCACCCCGCTCCGCTCGGAGTACATCCCCCCCAGGGCGGCGAGGAGGAGGGGGGTGGTCTGGCGCAGGGTGGAGAGGAAGAGGGCCACCCAGAAGGCGGTGTCCAGGCTCATCCCCTGACCTCCTCTTTCCTGGGCCCGTCCCCTTGCGCCCGTGCCTCGTCCTTGAGCTCCACCTCCGCCGCCCTGAGGGGGTCGGTGAAGTAGCGGGGCAGGAAGCCCCCGGCGGCGATGAAGAGGACGATCATGGCCTGCAGGACGGCCACCAGCTCCCGGCTGATCCCCAGCTGCAGGTTCACCTGCAGGCCCCCCGTGAGGAGGATGCCAAAGAGCCAGGCGGCGAGGCCCACCCCTATGGGCGTGTTCTGCCCCATGAGGGCCACGGCGATGCCGTCGAAGCCCACCTGGTAGGGGAGGGCCTGCTTCAGGCGGTACTCGTCGATGCCCCCGCCCAGCACGTAGTGGGTGGCGGCCAGGCCCGCCAGGGCCCCCGCCAGGAACATGGTGAGGACCACCTTCCGCCCCCAGACCACCCCCCCGTACTCCGCCGCCTTGGGGGAGAGGCCCATGGCCCTAAGCTCGTACCCCCCCACGCTGCGGAACACGTAGAAGTGGAAGAAGAGGAGGGCGAGGAGGGCGAGGAGGAAGGCCCCGTTCAGGCGCACGGAGGTGAGGGCCCCGTCGAAGCGCACCTCGGGCCCCGGCAGAAGCCCCCCCACCAGGTAGCCCACCGTTCCCCCGAGGAGGCCGAAGAGCACCCGGTGGCCCAGGCTCCTCCGGGCCAGGAAGTAGCCCAGAAGCCCCAGGAGGAGGGCCAGGGGCAGGGCGAAGGAGAGCTCCCCCCCGGGGGCCACCAGGTCCGTCCAGTGGGGGATGCGGGCCTCGGGGCGGATTTCGTAGCTCCGGGCCTCGTAGCCGGGGAACTTGAAGGGCAGGTAGAGGGTGCGGCCGAAGAAGCGGTACTCGTTGGCGGAGATGAGGAAGAGGAGGAGGCTGGCGGCGATGTAGTTCAGCATGATGGTGTTGATGACCTCGTGGGCCCCGAAGCGGGCCTTGAGCCAGCCCGGCAGGGCCCCCCAAAGCCCCCCGGCCACCGCCGCCGCCAGGATGGCCAGGGGCAGGGCCAGCCAGCGGGGGGCTTCCAGGTAGACCCCCACCAGCATGGCGGCGATGGCCCCCATGATGAGCTGCCCGGGGGCCCCGATGTTGAAGAGCCCCCCGCGGAAGCCCAGGGCCACCGCCAGGCCGGTGAAGATCAGGGGGGTGGCGAGGAGGAGGCTCTGCAGGAAGCCCGAGGGGGTCACCAGGGGGCTGAAGAGGAGCTGGTAGGTGTAGGTGATGAGGTCCAGCTTGAGCATGATGGCGTCCCGGAGGTCCGCGGCCCGACCCGGGACCGGCCGGAGGAGGCCCACGATCACCCCCCCGAGGAGGATGGCCAGGAGGAGGGAGAAGAGGGGCACCACCACGTTCCGCCTCCGGACCAGGAAGGCCAGGCCCCCGGGGGAGAAGAGGCGGGCCAGGAAGAGGAGGTAGAGGCTGTAGGCCAAGGTGGCGTAGCTGGCGAGCCCCAGGCTGTGCCTCCTCAGGCCCGCCCCCAGGGCGTTGGCCTGGGCCACGCTCCCCTGGAAGAGGAAGTAGGCCAGGAGGAAAAGGCCCACCCCCAGGCCCCCCAGGAGGTAGAGCCCGCGCAGGGGAAGCCGGGTCCAGGGGTAGGCCAGGGCCAGGAGGAGCCACAGGAGGGAGAGGTAGAAGAGGGGGTAGAGCCAGGCCTCCCCGTACCCCCGGGGCAGGCCGGAGCGGGGCAGGTGGTGGCCGAAGGGGTTGAGGAGGACCCCCTCCCCCCCGAAGAGGCGATGGGGGACGGCCCAGGGGGCCAGGTACCAGAGGAGGAGGACCACCCCGCCCCCCAGGAGGACCAGGAGGCCCAGGCGCTTGCGGTCCGTTCGCACGCCCCAGATTGTACCTCAGCCCCGTGGGCGCAAGGGCCGGGGGGGTGCTAGACTGCCCCCGTGGCGGTTTCGCCGGAGGAGAAGGCCAAGCGGGTGCGGCGTCTCTTTGCCGAGATCGCCCCCCGGTACGACCTCCTGAACCGGCTCCTTTCCTTCGGGGCCGACCAGGGCTGGCGCCGCCGGGCGGTGCGCCTGGCCCTGGAGAGGCATCCCCGGCGCCTCCTGGACCTGGCCACGGGCACGGGGGACCTGGCCCTCCTCCTGAAGGAGGCCGCCCCCTGGGCGGAGGTGGTGGGGGCGGACTTCGCCCCCCCCATGCTGGAGCTTGCCCGCAAGAAGGCGTGGGAGCGGGGCTTGGAGGTGCGCTTCCTGGAGGCGGACGCCCTGGCCCTCCCCTTCCCCGAGGCCGCCTTCGACGCCATCACCATCGCCTTCGGCTTCCGCAACTTCGCCGACTACGGGAAGGCCCTCCAGGAGCTCCACCGGGTCCTGGCCCCGGGGGGCAGGCTGGTGGTCCTGGAGTTTCCCCCGCCCCCCAAAGGGGCCTTCGGCCTGGTCTACCGCCTCTACTTCCAGAGGCTGCTCCCCCTCCTCGGGGGGCTCATCTCCGGGAGCTTCCGCGCCTACCGCTACCTGCCGGAGAGCGTGGAGGCCTTCCCCCCCCCTGAGGCCCTGAAGGCCCTCATGGAGGGGGCGGGGTTTGGGGTGCGCTACGAGCTTCTCACCTTCGGGGTGGCGGCCATCCACGTGGGGGACAAGGCCTAAGGGCCTGCGTGGGCAAAGGCTCAGGGGGCTTGCCCGCGGGCTTTCCGGGGCATGGGCCACGACGGGGTGCTCAAATCCCCCAGGCGGCCTGGGCCAGGGCCTCGTCCGAGGGCAGCTGACCCTCCTTGAGGCTTCGCACCAGGAGGAGGCACATCCGCCCCAGGGCGTCCCGCACCGCCCGCCACTCCTCCAGGGGTTTTCCCGTGGGGTCGGGGAAGGCCACGTGGCGCTTCGCCGTCCGGGCAGGATAGGCGGGGCAGGCTTCCTTGGCGGCGTCGCACACCGTGAGGACCAGGCCGAAGTTCCAGGGGTCGGGGACCTCGAGGAGGGTCTTGGAGCGGTGCCCCTCCAGGGAAAGCCCCACCTCGGCCATGGCCCGCTTGGCCTCCTCCTTCACAAAGGCCTTCTCCGTGCCCGCGGAGTGGACCTCGAGGTCCACCCCAAGCTCCCGGGCGAAGTGCCTGAGCCAGGCCTCCGCCATCTGGCTGCGGGCGGAGTTGTGGGTGCAGAGGACGAGGAGGCGCATCCTTTCAGACCCTAGCTCCCACAGGTCAGGAACGCGTCAAGGGTACCCCGTGCTGGCCCATGCCCCGACCGGGGCCCTCAGGCCAGGCGCCTTTCCAGCTCCTCCACCTTTTCCGCCAGCACCTTGAGCCCTTTCCGCCAGAAGTCCAAGCTTTCCAGGTCGAAGCCGAAGCGGGCGGCGAGCGCCCTGGCGGGGTGCATGCCGCTAGCGGCCAGAAGCTCCTCGTAGCGCCGGGCGAAGGCGGGGTCCTCCTTGGCCTCCCCGTAAACCGCCAGGCCGAAGAGGAGGCCGAAGGTGTAGGGGTAGTTGTAGAAGTCCGCCCCGTAGTAGTGCCCCTTCACCGCCCACATGTAGGGGTGGCGGCTGGCGAGGGCCTCCCCGTAGGCCTCCTCCTGGGCCTTGAGCATCAGCTCCTGGAACTCCCTGGGGGAGAGCTCCCGCCCCTTGCGCCGCTGGAACACCCAGGACTCGAAGAGGAAGCGGCTATGGATGTCCACCACCACCTGGGCCGCCCCTTGCAGGTAGCCGTCCAGGATCTGGAGGCCCTCCTCGGGGGAGGCCTCCTGGAGGGCCGCCTCCACCACCAGGGTCTCGTTCATGATGCTGGCGGTCTCCGCCAGGGTCATGGGCACCTCCCGCAAGGAGGCGGGGACCTCCCGCAGGGCGAAGTTGTGGTAGGCGTGGCCCAGCTCGTGGGCCAGGGTGGAGACCGACTCGAAGCTCTCCTCGTAGTTGGCGAGGATCAGGCTCTTGCCCCCGCCCCGGGGCATGCAGTAGGCCCCGCCCACCTTGCCCTTCCTGGGGAGGAGGTCCATCCAGCGCTCCCCAAAGGCCTTCTCCGCCACCTGGGCGGCGTTGGGGACCAGGGTGGCGAGTTTGCCTCGGATGAAATCCCGGGCCTCCTCCAAGCCCCACCGCCGCCCCTGGCCGATGGGGGCGAAGAGGTCCCACCAGTCCAGGCGTTCCTTGCCCAGGGCCTTGGCCTTCAGGTGGAAATAGCGGCGGAAGAGGGGAAGGCTTTCCCGCACCGCCTCCTGCAGGGCGAGGAGGGCCCTCTTGGTGATGCGGTTCCGGTGGAGGCTGGGTTCCAGGTCGTCCCGGTAGCCCCGCCTGCGGTTCAGGACCGAGGCCTCCCCCTTCACCCCGTTCAGGGCGTAGGCCAGGGGCACCTCGTGCCGCTCCCAGGCCAGGAGCTCCGCCTCGTAGGCCCGCTTGCGCACCCCCTCCTCGGGGTGGAAGTAGAGGTTGCGCACCTTGCTGATGGGCATCTCCTCCCCGTCCACGGAGGCGGTGATCTGGCTGGTGAGGTTCTCGTGGAGCTTGTCCCAGGCCCGGCGCCCGGAGAGGGAGAGCTCCGCCGCCAGGACCTCCTCCCCCTCGGGCATCATGTGGAGCGCTTCCTCCTTGGCTTCCTCCACCAGGAGGCGGTAGGGGCCGGCCTCCTCCGGGTCCTGCCGGGCCAGGTAGCGGGTGAGGCGGGGCTTTAGGCGCTGGAAGTCCAGGAAGAGCACCTCCAGCTCGGAGAGCTTGGCCAGGGCGGCCTCGTCGGCGGTGTTGGCGCTGAAGCGGGCGTAGAGGTAGGCCCAAAGGGGGGTGGCCTCCTCCCAAAGGGCGTCCAGGGCGGAGAGGACCTGGGGGAGGGGCGCCTCTTGCTCCAGCAGGCTCCTCAGGTCGCCGATGCGCCCCCGGAGGCTCTCCCAGGCGGCGCGAAACTCGGGGCTTTCCAGGCCGGGGAAGAGGGGGGTGAGGTCCCAGGTGGTCTCCATGGGGCCACTATACCTGACCCCTGGGTCAGCCCCTGGTATACTCGGACCCCGTGGAGGGTTTCCCCGTGTCCGTGCCCGTGCAGGTGCGCTTCCGCGACCTGGACGCCTTAGGCCACGTGAACAACGCCGTCTACCTCACCTACTTCGAGGTGGCCCGCTCCGCCTACTTCGCCCGGCTGGAGCCGGACTGGGTGGCGCAGGGCCACTTCCTCCTGGCCCGGGCGGAGGTGGACTTCAGGAGGCCCGTCCACCTGGAAGACCGGGTGGAGGTGGGGGTCAGGGTGGTGCGCCTGGGGCGGAGCAGCTTCGACATGGAGTACCTGCTCCTGGCCAACGGGGAAGAGGCCGCCCGGGGGAGGACGGTCCAGGTCTGGCTGGAAGGAGGGCGCCCCGCCCCTCTGCCGGAGGCCATGAGGCGCCGCATAGAGGAGCTCGAGGGACGCCCCCTAGCCCTTTAGGGCCACCACCGTGACCCCGTGCCCCCCCTCGTGGGGGGGCGCGTCGGCGAAGCCCTCCACCCGCCGGTCCCGCCGGAGGGCCTCCCGGATGGCCTGCCTCAGGGCCCCCGTGCCCTTGCCGTGGAGGAGGCGCAAGGAGGCGAGGCCCAGGGCCCGGGCCTCCTCCAGGGCGCTGTCCACCTCCAAGAGGGCCTCCTCCACGGTGAGGCCCCTTAGGTCCACCTCCCTCCCCTCCCGCCGGGGCCTGGGGGCGAGGGCCCTTTGCGCCTCCTGGGCCTGGGCGGGCCTGAGCTCCTTGGCCTTCACCGTCATCCGCACCGGGCCCACCTGGACCAAGGCCTCCTCCCCCCGGAGCTCCAAAATCCGCCCCTGGCGGCCCAGGGAGGCCACCTCCACCGCCTGCCCCGGGCTCAGGCCCGGGGGGGGAGGGGGCGGGGCGGCCTTCTTGGCGTAGCGCTCCTTGAGGGCCAAAAGCTCCCTGAGGGCGTCCTTCTTGGCCCCCGCCTTGGCCTTTTCCTTCAGGGCCTTGAGCTCGGCCTCCACCTGGAGGAGCCTTTGCCGCACCTCCGCCTCCAGGGCCCGCATCCTTTCCGCCCGCTCCTCCTCGTAGCGGGCCTCCCGGGCCTCGAGGCGCTTCCTGAGGGCCTCCGCCCGCTCAAGCTCCGCCCCGAGCTTCCGCCTTTCCTCCTCCAGGGCGAGCCTTTCCGCCTCCAGCCGCTCCAGGAGGGCTTCCAGCCTGCCCCCCTCCGGCAGAAGCCCTTCCGCCCGCCCTAGCACGCCCTCCGGCAGGGCGAGCCTCCGGGCGATGGCCAGGGCGTAGCTCCGCCCCGGCACCCCCAGGACGAGCTCATAGGTGGGACGAAGGGCTTCCAGGTCAAAGCGCATGGAGGCGTTCCCGATGCCTTCCCTCCCCTGGGCGAAGGCCTTCAGGGGGGAGAGGTGGGTGGTGACCATCCCCTTCACCCCCCGCTCCAGGAGGGCCTCCAGGATGGCCTGGGAAAGCGCCGCCCCCTCCTCGGGGTCGGTGCCGCTCCCCAGCTCGTCGACGAGGACCAGGCTTCGGGGCGTGGCCTCCTCCAGCATCTCCTTGAGGCGGCGGAGGTGGCCGGCGAAGGTGGAGAGGCTTTCTTGCAGGGACTGCTCGTCCCCGATGTCGGCAAAGACCCGGTCGGGCCAGGCCAGGAGGGCCCGCTTGGCCCCCACGAAGAGGCCGGACTGGGCCATGAGGACCGCCAGGCCCAGGGTCTTGAGGAGGGCGGTCTTGCCCCCCATGTTGGGGCCGGAGAGGAGGAGGATGCGCCTCGCTTCGTCCAGGGCAAAGGAGTTCTTGACCGGGTTCGGGATGAGGGGGTGGAAGGCCTCCTCCAGGGCGTAGCGCTCCCCGAAGCGGGGGCGGGTGAGGCCCAGGTCCCGGGCCAGGGCCGCCTGGGCCTGGAGGAGGTCCAGGAGGGCCAGGGCCTCCAGGGTGCCCGGCACCCCAGGGTCCCCGGCCAGCCCCTCCGAGAGCTCCCAGAGGATCCGGTTCACCTCCTCCTCCTCCCGGAGGCGCAGGGCCTGGAGGCGGTTGTTGAGCTTCACCACGGCGAGGGGCTCGAGGAAGAGGGTGGCCCCGGACTCGGACTCGTCCAGGAGGAGGCCCGGCACCTTGTGGGCCATCCCCGCCTTGACGGGCACGCAGTAGCGCTCGCGCCTTAAGGTGACGAAGCGGTCCTGGAAGGCCTCCCGGTGCCGGTCCATGAGGGCATAGAGGCGGTCCAGGATCTCCTGGCGGAGGGGCCTTAATTCCCGGCGGATCTGGGCCAGGCGGGGGCTCGCCTCGTCCCGCACCGCCCCCTCCTCGTCCAGGGCCTTCTTGACCCGCGCCAGGAAGGCGCCGTGGTCCCCAATCCCTTCCGCCACCCCGCTCAGGGCGTTTTGCAGGGGCAAAAGCTCCGCCTTAAGGGCCTTGGCCTCCTCCAGGGCCCTGGCCGCCTTCAGGAGTTCGGGGCCCGTGAGCCTCTTCCCGGCCCTGGCCCCTTCGTAGGCCTCCCGCAAGGCCCCCGCCTCGGGGAGGGCGTAGGGGTAGGCCAGGGCTTCCTGGGTGAGCTGGTGGCGCCTTTCCGCCTCCTCCCGGGAGAGGGGGGCGAGGGAAAGGGCCAGCTCCCGGCCCAAGGGGGTCCTGGCCCTCCCTGCCAGGAGGGCGCGGACCCTGGGGAACTCCAGGACCTCGAGGACGTCCCGCACAAAGGAAGAGTATAGCCCGCAAGGGCCTGGGGGAGGAGGCCGCCGGGAGGGGCCCCGCGCCCCAGGCCTCCGGTGGGGCCCTCAGCCGGCGGGCCGGAAGAGGAGGTACTGGCCCTCCACCTCCCCCGCCACCTCCTCCTCCCGCAGGAGGTCCACCCCCCTGGGGAGCCTTAGGCGGGCCCCCTCCTTGGCGAAGAGGGCCCAGACTTCCTCCCCCCGGTACCGCCTCCGGAAGGCCAGCACCCCCTCCGGGGCCTTCAGGGGCAAAAGGCTTCCCCGGCGCAGGGCAGGGTGGGTCTTCTTGAGGCGCGCCAGGCGCTTCACAAACCCCAACACCTCCCGGTTCCAAAGGGCCTCGTCCCAAGGGAAGGGGGCCCGGCAGTAGGGGTCTCCCTGCCACAGGGTGTAGGGGTTGGGTTGGGAGAGGCCCACTTCGTCCCCGTAGTAGAGGGCCGGGCTCCCGGGAAAGGCGAAGAGGAGGGCGTAGGCGAGCTTGTAGAGCTCCAGGTCGCCCCGAAGCCGCCACAGGGCCCGGGGGATGTCGTGGGAGGAGACGAAGGTGTACATGGCGTGGCGCACCTGCAGGGGCAGGGCCCGGTAGTGGTCCCAGAGCACCTCCCAGGCTTCCCCCGCGCTCAAGGCCGCTTCCCGCCCGTGCACGTCCCGCCCGGAGAGCCAGGCCATCACCGGGTGGGCGAAGCCCGCGTAGTGCATGGCCCCGTCCAGGGTGTGGGCCCTGAGGGTGGGGGTGGCGTCGTAGGAGAGCTCCCCGATCACCAGAGCGTCGGGCCTTGCCTCCTTGGCCGCCCGGGCCAGGGCCCGGAGCCAGCGGGCGTTTTTGCGGTTGGTCCCCCCTTCCCCGAGGGAATGGGCCACGTCCAGCCGCCATCCGTGGGCTAGGCGCATCCAGTAGCGGATGGGCGCGTCCTTGCCGAAGACGAAGCGCTCCTGGGTGAGGGGGGAGGCGTAGTCCAGCTTGGGCATGGACCGGACCCCCCAGAAGCTCTCGTAGCTCCCGTCGGGGCGGAAGGTGAACATGCCCCTCTCCGGGCTCTTTGGGTCCCTCAGGGCCCTTTGGAACCAGGAGTGGGTGGCCCCCACGTGGTTGAAAACCCCGTCCAAAACGAGCCTCATCCCCCGGGCCACAAGGGCCTGGTAAAGCGCCTCCAGGGCCTCCTCCCCTCCCAGGTGGGGGTCCACCCGCAGGTAGTCCTCCGTGTCGTAGCGGTGGCTGGAGGGGCTTTGGAAGATGGGGGTAAGGTAGAGGACCTCCACCCCCAGGGCCTCCAGATGGGGGAGGGCCTCGAGGACGCCAAAGAGGTCCCCCCCGTAGAACTCAAAGGCCCCCTCGAGGCCCAGGGGCTCGTGCCAGGCCTTCTTGCGGATGGGCCTTCCCCCGTAGCGCCATTCCCCATCTTTAGGGGCCAGCTCCGGGCGCCCCATCCGGAAGCGGTCGGGGAAGATCTGGTAGTAGACCGCCCCCAGGGCCCATTCCGGCGGATTCGGCCCCGCCAGGAGGTGGAAGAAGCGGTCGTACCGGGGAAGGGTCTTCTCCAGGCCGTGGCTGCCCAGGAAGCCCTCGGGGAGGCGGAAGGCGTAGCGAAAGGGGCTCGTGTGCGCGAAGACGCGCACCCTTAGGCCCCCTTCCGCCCTTTCCATGGGTTTTTGGTGGATTTCCCCGTCCTTTTCGTAGAGGAGAAGCCCCTCCCTGGCCTCGGTTTCCAGGAAGAGGACCACCTCCTCCCCCAGCCCGGGAAAGGGGGGGTCCACGTGCTCCAGGTCGTGGCGGTTCATTCCTTCACCGCCCCCGCGGTGTAACCGGAGACGAAGTAGCGCTGGAAGCCGTAGAAGAGGAGAAGGATGGGTAGGGAGCCCAGGACGCTGGCCGCGGCGAAGACCCCCCAGACGGTCTGGAACTGGCCGGTGGTGAAGCTCCTTAGGCCCACCCCCACGTTCCAGCTCTCCACCCCGGTGAGGACCAGGTTGGCCAGGATGAACTCCGAGTAGGTGCCCACGAACTGGAGGAGGAAGATGAAGACGAACATGGGGGCGGAAAGGGGGAGGAGGATCTTGGTGAAGACCTGCCACCTCGTGGCCCCGTCCACCATGGCCGCCTCCTCGAGGCTCGGGCTGATGCTCTCCAGGTACCCCTTGTACACCCAGGTGCCGAAGCTCACCACCCCCCCGGAGTAGGCCAGGATGAGGCCGGTGAAGGTGTTGAGGAGGTCCAGGAAGGAGAGGAGGTAGAAGATGGCCACCAGGGCCAGGAAGCCGGGGAACATCTGCACGAAGATGAAGAAGAGCAGCATGGGGTAGCGCCCGGGCAGGTGGCGGAAGCGGGCGAAGGCGTAGCCCGCGGTGGCGGTGAGGAGGACGGCCAGAAGCCCCGTCACCCCGGAGATGAGGAGGGTGTTGCGCACCCAGAGGAAGAAGCGGCTCTCCGTGGTGGTGCCGGTGAACTGGCTGGGGGAGAGGAGGAGGACCACGGCGAAGAGGCTCAGGGCCAGGAGGAGGAGGAGGCGGTTCTGCCACAGGTCCACCCAGTCCTCCGGGGGCAGGAGGCGGCGGAGGAGGCCCAGGCCCATCACCCCCAGGAGGGCCAGGCCCGCCAGGAGGAGGAGGGCCACCTGGTAGGGGTAGAGGACCACCCCCTCCACCAGGCGGGCGTAGTTCTCCAGGGAGGGCTCGGGGAGGTAGGGGATCACCCGGGCGTCCAGGAGGAGGAAGCCCGTCTCGGGGCGGCGGAAGCTGAAGAGGTTGTTGGTGGGGTCGAAGCTGGCCGCCACCACCTGGACCACGGGGTAGTAGACCAGGAGGATGAGGACCCAGAGGAAGAGGTGGGTCACCCCCTGCCCGAAGAGGGGCCAGGGGCTCCGCCGCCTCCCCGTCCGCCGGTTGCTCCAGGCGGTGTAGAGGAGGCTGTAGAGGAGCACCAGGAGGACGAGCCCCAGGAGGATCCCCAGGGCGTAGGCCCAACCGTAGGGCACGAAGACGCTGCCGAAGGCGGGCTGGCGGCGGTAGGAGGCCTCGTCCAGGAGGCGGTGGACCGCGAACCAGTAAAGCCCGTAGCCGCCAAGCCCCAAAAGGCCGAGGGAAAGAAGCCGCCCGAGCATCTAGCGCACCTCCCGCAGGACGCCGGTGACCCGGAAGTTGAAGAGGCTGATGCCCACGGTCACCAGGAAGATGAGGAGGCTGATGGCCGCCCCCAGGCCGTAGGCCATCTGCCCCTCGGCGCTGAAGGCGGTCTTGTAGGCCCAGGAGATGAGGATGTCCGTGGCCTGGACCGTGGCCATCCGCCCCTCCTGGGGGGGGCCCCCGCCGGTGAGGAGGAAGATGATCATGAAGTTGTTGAAGTTGAAGGCGAAGGAGGAGAGGAGGATGGGGAGCATGGGGGGGTAGAGGAGGGGGAGGGTGATCCCCTTGAGGGCCTGCCAGGGGCTCGCCCCGTCCACCCTGGCCGCCTCGTAGAGCTCGTCGGGGATGGTGGAAAGGGCCCCCAGGGCGGCGGTCATCATGAAGGGGAAGCCCAGCCAGAGGTTCACCAGGAGGACGGCCACCTTGGCCCAGTCGGGGTCGGTGAGCCAGGGGATGGGGTAGATCCCCAGGATCCCCAGGAGGCGGTTGATGGCCCCGAAGTTGTAGTTGAGGAGGGCCACCCAGACCTGGATGGTGATCACCCCGGGGAGGGCCCAGGAGACGATGAGGAGGGTGCGGTAGAGGTTGCGCAGCTTCAGGGCCTTGTTGTTGAGGATGAGGGCCAGGAGCACCCCCAAAAGGGCGTTCAGGGCCACGGTCAGGGTGGCGAAGGCCACGTTCCAGGCGAAGACGGGCAGGAGGGCCCGGCTGGCCTGGGAGAGGATGAAGGCGAAGTTGCCCAGGCCGATGAAGCGGTACTCGTTGATCCGGGTGGCGAACTCCACCCCGAAGGGGGGCGTGCGGTCCAGGAGGACCTCCCGCCCCTCGGCCTCCAGGATGCGGGCCCGCATCCGGTGCCCCTCCGCGTAGAGCTCCAGGAGGAGCCCGGTGCAGTCCTGGCAGCGGAAGGCCTGGCCCACCTCCGCCTCCAGCTGGAGGCGGGCCCCCTCCTGGGCCACCACCGCGGTCTGGGTGGTGCGGTCAGGGGCCCCGCTGCGGGCCCCCGAGTAGTCGGTGAAGGCCAGGTAGACGGTGAGGCCGATGGGGTAGAGGGTGAAGACCAGGAGGAAGGCCAGGGCGGGGAAGAAGTAGTACCAGTCGGCGAGCCAGGGGAAAAGCCGCCCCAGGAGGACCGCTCCCGGCAGGAGGACCAGGAGGGCCAGGACCAGGACCGTCCACCCCGGGGGGGCCAGGTAAGCCTGGAGGGCGAGGTAGCCGAAGAGGCCCACCCCCGTGGCCAGGAGGAGGAGGCCCAGGAGGAGGGCCAGGGCCAGGAGGAAGCCGCGCAGGCCGGGTGGGTGTCTCATGGCGCAAAGGGGGCCCCCCACGGACATTGGGGGTGCCGTGGGGGGCGGGGAGTCATGGGCCTACTGCCCCAGGGCCCGCCGGATCTCCGCGGTCATGTCCTCCAGGATCCGGCGCAGGTTGCTGTCGGGCCGCTGGATGGCCAGGTTGATGGCGTTGCTCCAGGGGCCCCAGACCTTGCCCATCTCGGGGATGTTGGGCATGGGGGCGCCTTGGGCGAAGACCCGGGAGAAGCCCGCCACCACCGGGTCGCCCGCCAACTGGCGTACCGCGCTCTGGGAAACGGGGATGCGTCCGCCCGCCTGGTTGAAGGCCACCAGGTTGCGCCCCGTGACCAGGGTCTTGGCGAAGTTGGCGGCGGCGGTTTTGTTGCGGGAGTAGGCGTTCAGGGCCACCCCCTGTACCCCCAGGAAGGGCCCCCAGGGGGCCCGGGCCCCCGGCGGGGTGGGGAAGGGGGCGATGCCGAAGTCGATCCCCGCCCGCTTGTAGTCCCCCAGGGCCCAGGGACCGTTGAGGATCATGGCCAGGGCCCCGTCCTTGAAGGCCCCGTCGGCCACCCCGTAGTCCACCCCTTCGGGCACCAGGTTGTGGCGGAAGCGGAGGTCGCGGATGAAGGCCAAGGCCCTCTCCCCCACCTCGCCCCCGAGGAGGAGCCTGGAGGGGTCCAGGTTCCCCTGGGCGTCCCGGGCGAAGACGTTCTCCGCCCCGAAGGCCCGGAAGAAGCCGAAGTTGAAGTAGGGGTCGCCGATGTTGTAGAGGAAGCCGAAGGAGCGGCCCGTGGTGTGCTGCCGGGCCAGGGCCAGGAACTCGTCCCAGTTCCTGGGGGCCTCGCGCACGTAGCGGCGGTTGTGGATGAGGGCCACGCTCTCCGCGTAGGCGGGGAGGCCGAAGAGGCGCCCCCGGAAGGTGAAGGCCTGCACCGCCACCCGCTGGAGGTCCGCCAGGTAGTCCTGGGTCACGTAGCGCTCCATGGGCTCCAGCACCCCGGCCTGGGCCATCTCCCCCACCCAGTCGTGGGGGATGGTGACCAGGAGGTCCGGGCCCTGGCCCTGGGGGGCGGAGAGGATGAACTTCTGCTTGATCTCCCCGAAGGGGACCTCCACCACCTCCACCCGCACCCCCTGGGTGCGCTCAAAGGTCCGGGCCTGCTCCCTGAGCCACTCCAGCTCCGGGCCGCCGAAGTGGGTCCAGACGGTGATCCTCCCCTGGGCGAGGGCCAGGGGAAGCGCTAGGAAGAGCATCACCAGCGCGCTTCTCATAGTCCACCTCCAGGCGCGTGGTAGCGTTTCCGCTTTACGGCTTTTACCCGCGCCCTGCGCTCCAAGCATACTACTTCCCGAAAGGACACAAGTCCCTAAGGCGAGGTCCCTTCGCCGCGGGTCGGGGCCAGGATGCCCACTCCGCCGGGGTGTGGTCGGCAAAGGGCCCTCGCCGGCGCTGGGCTTTAAGTACCCCCTTTTGGCGCAAGCCAAGAAGGGAGCCTCGAGGGGCTAGGGACACGCCCCACCTTCCGGACGGGGAGTCTGGGGCGCTTGGCCAAGGGGCAAGGCGGATTAAAGGAAATCATTCCAGCTTGGAGACCTCCCGTGGGGGAGGCCCGTGGGCGTAGGCCTCGAGGAGGGCCCGGAGGGCCCGGCCCCGGTGGGAGTGGCGGGCTTTCTCCTCCAGGCTCATCTCGGCAAAGGTCTTGTCCGCCTCGGGCACGTAGAAGAGGGGGTCGTAGCCGAAGCCTCCCTCGCCCCGGGGGGCCTCCAGGATATACCCCTCCACGCTCCCCTCGTAGGCCTCCGCGTGCCCGTCGGGGTAGGCCAGGACCAGGACGGCCACGAAGCGGGCCCGGCGCCCCTCCCCCTCGAGGTGGCGCATCCTTTCCAGGAGGTAGACGTTCCGCTCCCGGTCGGTCGCCCTTCCCCCGTAGCGGGCGGAGTAGACCCCGGGCTCCCCCCCCAGGGCGTAGACCTCCAGGCCCGAGTCGTCGGCCAGGGCGGGAAGCCCTGTGGCCTTGGCCGCATAGGCCGCCTTGAGGAGGGCGTTTTCCAGGAAGGTGGCCCCCTCCTCCTTGGGCAGGCGCAAGGGGAAGTCGGCCAGGGAAAGGAGGGTCCAGCCCAGGGGGGCGAGGCCCGCCTTAAGCTCCCGCACCTTGCCGGGGTTGGCGGTGGCCAGGACCAGGCGCATCCCCTCTTAGGATACTCCCTTCAGGACCTGGGCCACCTCTTCCGGGCTGTCCAGGAGGGTGAGGAGGGTCAGGTCCTGGGGGTCGATGGCCCCCCGGTCCTTCAGGAAGCCCATCCAGGAGAGGAGGCCCTCCCAGTAGCCCCGGTCCAGGGCGAAGACGGGAAAGGGGTGGACCTTTTGCGTCTGGATGAGGACCAGGACCTCGGCGAGCTCGTCCAGGGTGCCCAGGCCCCCGGGCAGAAAGACGAAGGCGTGGGCGTAGCGCACAAAGAGCACCTTGCGCACGAAGAAGTAGCGCAGGGAGAGGGCGTGGGTCTGGTAGGGGTTGGGCCTTTGCTCGTGTGGGAGTTCGATGTTCAGGCCTACGCTCACCCCGCCCGCCTCGAAGGCCCCCCGGTTCACCGCCTCCATCACCCCTGGCCCCCCACCCGTGACCACCCCGAAGCCCGCCCGGGCCAGGGCCCGGCCCAGGCGGTAGCCCAGCCCGTAGGCGGGGTGGCCCTCCCCGAAGCGGGCGGAGCCGAAGACGGAGACCAGGGGCGCCCGGATCTGGGAGAGGACCTCAAAGCCCTCCACGAACTCCGCCAGGATGCGGAAAAGCCGCCAGGCGTCCTCGTGGTGGAGCTGGTCGATGAGGGGTTTTGCGTCCATGCCCCTTTCTACCACCTCCCCCGTCCCTGGGCGGCCCGGGAGGGGGGCATCCCTCCCCTTGCCGCGCGGGGTCAGAGCTCCTCCAGGCTCACCCGGCGGAGCTCCCCCACCTCTACCCCAAGCCGCCCGGCCAGGTTCCGGTAGCTCCCGGGGTCCCCGGTGACGAAGTGCACCACCCGGCCCCTGCCCTCGGGGTTCAGAAGCCCCTCCCGGGCCAGCACCCCTGCCACCTTGGCCGCGGTGGCCTCGGCGGAGTCGATGAGCCGCACCCCGGGGAGGACCTGCTCCAGGGTGCCCTTGAGGAAGGGGTAGTGGGTGCAGCCCAGGAGGAGGGCCTCGAGGTCCCCTGGCGCCTCCTCCAGGTAGTGCCGGGCCACGAGGAGGGCCACGGGGTCGTCCCAGAGCCCCTCCTCCACCAGGGGGACGAAGAGGGGGCAGGCCCTGGCCCAGGCCAGGTCCAGGTGGCGCTCGTAGGCCCGGCTCGCCACCGTGGCCTCCGTGCCGATGAGGCCCACCTTGCGGTAGGCCCGGGCCACCTCCGCCGCGGGCTCCAGCACCCCGAAGACGGGCACCGAGAGGTCTTCCGCCAGATCCGGCAACGCCGCGGAGCTGGCGGTGTTGCAGGCCACCACGATGGCCTTCACCCCCTGCCGGAGGAGGAAGCCCGCGATCTCCCAGGCGAAGCGGCGCACCATGGGAAGGGGCTTGCCCCCGTAGGGTACCCGGGCCGTGTCCCCGAAGTAGAGGAAGTCCTCCCGGGGAAGGGCCTTCCTTAGGGCGGCCAGGACGGTGAGCCCCCCCACCCCCGAGTCGAAGACGCCGATGGGCCTCCTGGGGTCTTTCACGAGCCGCCATCATACCTGGACGGCAAGGGGGGGGTGCTATACTATCAGGGTTGCCCCGGCGGGGGGCGCGAAGGAGGTGCGAAGTTGCGGCTGGTCACGGCGGAATCGGTCACGGAAGGGCACCCGGACAAGCTCGCGGACCGGATCTCCGACGCCATCCTGGACGCCCTCATCGCCCAGGACAAGAAGGCCCGGGTGGCGGCGGAGACCCTGGTCACCACCGGGCTCGTCTTCGTGGCCGGGGAGATCACCACCGAAGGCTATGTGGACATCCCCGGCCTGGTGCGCAAGACGGTCAGGGAAGTGGGCTACACCCGGGCCAAGTACGGCTTCGACGCCGACACCTGCGCCGTCCTCACCGCCATCGACGAGCAGTCCCCGGACATCGCGGGGGGGGTCAACCTCTCCTACGAGTGGCGGGTCCTCAAGTCCACCGACCCCCTGGACCGCACGGGCGCCGGGGACCAGGGCCTCATGTTCGGCTACGCCACCGACGAGACCCCCGAGCTCATGCCCCTGCCCATCACCCTGGCCCACCGCCTCACCATGCGCCTGGCGGAGGTGCGCAAGACCGGGCTTCTGCCCTACCTTCGCCCCGACGGCAAGGCCCAGGTCACCGTGGTCTACGAGGGGGACCGGCCCCTCTACGTGAAGACGGTGGTGGTCTCCGCCCAGCACTCCCCCGAGGTGGAGCAGGAGCAGCTCCGGGAGGACCTCATCCGCGAGGTGGTCCGCCAGGCCATCCCCCCGGAGTACCTGAAGGAGGGGGAGACGGAGTACCTCATCAACCCCTCGGGCCGCTTCATCCTGGGGGGGCCCCACGCGGACACCGGGCTTACGGGGCGCAAGATCGTCGTGGACACCTACGGGGGGGCGGTGCCCCACGGGGGCGGGGCCTTCAGCGGCAAGGACCCCACCAAGGTGGACCGCTCCGCCAGTTACTACGCCCGCTACATGGCCAAGAACTTGGTGGCGGCGGGGCTGGCCCGGAGGGCTTTGGTGGAGCTGGCCTACGCCATCGGCAAGGCCAGGCCCGTCTCCTTGCGGGTGGAAACCTACAGCACCGGCCTCCTCCCCGACGAGCGGCTGGCGGAGATCGCCCGGAGGGTCTTTGACCCCAGGCCCCTGGCCATCATCGAGGAGCTGGACCTCCTCCGCCCCATCTACACCCCGACGAGCGCCTACGGCCACTTCGGCCGCGCGGGCTTCCCCTGGGAGGAGACGGACCGGGTGGAGGCCCTCAGGCGGGAGGCCGGGCTCTGAGGCCCCCCCTCGCGGCGCAAGCGGGCGCTTAGCCCGCCTCCACCCGGTTCTTCCCCCGGCGCTTGGCCCGGTACATGGCCTCGTCCGCCCGCTTGAGGAGGGAGAGGGAGGAGTCCTCCGGACGGGCCTGGGCCACCCCGAAGCTGGCGGAAAGGCGCTCCACCGGGGGGACCCTTAGGGTGGCCACCGCCTGGCGGAGCCTCTGCGCCAGGCCCAGGGCCTGGGCCAGGGAGGTTTCCGGCAGGAGGACGGCGAACTCCTCCCCCCCCAGGCGGACCACCCGGTCGCTCTGGCGCACGTGGGCCTCGAGGGTAGCCGCCACGGCCTTGAGCACCCGGTCCCCTGCCTCGTGGCCGTAGGCGTCGTTCACCCCCTTGAAGCCGTCCAGGTCCAGGACCACCAGGGAAAGGGGGCGGCCGTAGCGGCGCACCCGGAAAAGCTCCCGCTCCAGGGCCTGCTCCAGGTAGCGCCGGTTCCGGAGGCCGGTGAGGAAGTCGGTGTGGGCGTCCCGCCGGGCCTCCACGTAGCCCTCCCTGACCCGCACCAGCAGGTAGAGGAGGCCCAGGTAGGCCAGGTTGGACCCGAAGAACTGCACCAGGGCGTTGAGGTGGGCGGGAAGGAAGGGGTTCTTGAGGCCGCCCAGGAAGGCCAGGAGGAGGAGGGCGAGGAGGTAGAGAAGGGCCAGGCGCACCGCCCGGCGCGCCTGGAAGAAGAGGAAGCCGCTGAAAAAGACGAAGGGCACCCAGAAGGCGGCCGGGGACAGGCCCATGGGGTTGGGGTCCAGGAGGAGCTGGTACCCCAGGGTGCTGAGGAGGTAAAGGGCCACCAGGCCGTGGGCGGCGGGCAGGGCCCAGGAGGCGGTCCGGGGGGAGCGCCAAAGGGCTAGGGCCAGGCCCAGAAAGCCCGGGGCCATGAGGGGGAGGAAGAGGCGGTCCACAGGGTCCAGCCGCACCCGGCTGGAGGCCCAGAGGGCCACGGAGGCCGCCAGGGCCCCCAGGGCAAGCAGCCAAAGGGCTATCCGCCGCCGCAAGGGGTCCAGGGGGTCCGGGAGCTCCAGGGTGGGGCGCAAGCTGGCCTCAGTATAGCGGTGCCGGGACCAGGCCGTATCCCCACGATGGCCGGCCTGCCCTTGACGGGGCCTGAACGCCCGCCACCCCCAAGGGGCCGGGGGTCGGCGCGGAGAAGGGTATCAGTCCTCCAGGTAGGTGTACCCCTGCAGCTCCCGGGCGTACCGCTCCAGGAAGGCCCCCTTCTCCGCGGGGGAGAGGCGGCTTTGCCGCACCAGGCGCTCCACCCCCAGGAAGAGCTCCCGGGGGGTGAAGCCCATCTTCTCGATCACCCGCTCCGCGGTCTCCCCGGGCACGAAGCGCTCGATGGCGAACCCCTCCCCGTCCACCGCCACGTGGGCCTCCCCCACCTGGCCGAAGAGGTTGTGGCTGGAGCCCAGCACGTCCTGGTAGGCTCCCACCAGGAAAACCCCCAGGTAGTAGGCCTCCCCGGGGCGGATGGGGTGGACGGGGAGGCTTTGGCGCACGTCGTGCAGGTCGATGAAGCGGTCGATCTTCCCGTCGGAGTCGCAGGAGATGTCCACCAGGGTGGCCCGGCGGGTGGGGGGCTCGTGGAGGCGGCTCAAGGGCACGATGGGGAAGAGCTGGTGGATGGCCCAGGCGTCGGGGAGGCTTTGGAAGATGGAGAAGTTGCACACCAGCTTGTCGGCCAGGAGCTTCTCCAGGTCCTCGAACTCGTCCGGCGCGTAGGGCAGCTCCCGGACGATGGCGTCCACCCTGCGGGCGATGCGGTAGAAGATCTCCTCCGCCAGGGCGCGGTCCTTGAGGGACACCAGGCCCAGGTCGTAGAGGGTCTGCAGGGTCTCCTTGTCGGCGAAGGCGTCGTGGTAGACCTCGCGGAAGTTCTTGGGGGTGAGGCTTTGCAAGCCCTCCCAGAGCTCCTGCACCAGGGGGTGGGCGCCCTCCGGAGGGGGTTCGGGCCGTCCCTCCCCTGGGGGGGTGATGACGTCGATCACCTCCAGGACCAGGACCTGGTGGTAGGCGGTCACCGCCCGGCCCGACTCGGTGACCAGGGTGGGGTGGGGCTCCCCCTGGGCCTCCACCACCTCCTTGGTCACGTAGACCAGGTCCTCCGCGTACTCGGGAAGGGTGTAGTTGGCGGAGGCGTAGAAGTTGGTCTTGGACCCGTCGTAGTCCACCGCCAGCCCCCCGCCCAGGTTGAGGTACCGGATGGGCGCCCCCAGCTTCCTGAGCTGCACGTAGGTCTGGGCCGCCTCCCGCACCATGGCCTTGATGCGGCGGATGTCCGTCACCTGGCTGCCGATGTGGGCGTGGACCAGGACCAGGGCCTCCAGGAGGCCTGCCTCCTTGAGGACCTCCACCGCCCGCACGATCTCCGGGGTGGTGAGGCCGAACTTGGCGCTTTCCCCCCCGCTGGCCTCCCACTGCCCCGCTCCCTTGGCCTTCAGCTTGTAGCGGAGGCCCAGTTGGGGGCGCACCCCGAGCTCCTGGGAGATGCGCAGCACCCGGGGGAGCTCGGCGAACTTCTCCAGGGTGATGACCACGTTCCTTCCCAGCTTGCGCCCGGTGAGGGCCAGGCGGATGAAGTCGTCGTCCTTGAAGCCGTTGGTGGTGATGAGGGCCTCGGGGGAGAGGTCCTGGGCCAGGATGAGGGCCAGCTCCGCCTTGCTCCCCGCCTCGAGGCCGTACCCGTAGGGCTTCCCCGCCCGCGCCACCGTCTCCAGCACCAGGCGGCGCTGGTTCACCTTCACCGGGTAGACCCCGCGATACCCCCCCTTGTAGCCGTACTTTTCCATGGCCCGCCGGAAGGCCTCGTTCAGCTCCCGCACCCGGGCCTCCAGGATCTGGGGGAAGCGGAGCACGAGGGGCAGGGGCCTGCCCTCGTCCCTCAGGGCCTCCACGATCTCCAGGAGGGAGGCGGCGGGCCCCTCCGGGCCCAAGGGGGTCACCTCCAGCTCCCCGTCCCGCCCCACCCGGAAGAACCCCGCCCCCCAGTAGGGCACCAGGTAGATCTCCTCTGCTTCCTTGGGGGAAAAGCGCCTGGCGGTCTTCAAGGCTAGCCCTCCGCGCCGACCCGCCGGGGCCGGCCTCCGCTACGAGTGTAGGGCGGAAGGGCTCCCTTGTGAAGGCTCAGGCTCCCCCTCCTCCGGGGGAGCGGTAGAGGTAGCCCTCCCCCGCCTCCCGCACCTCCTCGGGGTCCACCAGGTAGAGGAAGGGCCCCCCCGCCTCGTTCACCAGGGCGTACCCCCGCTCCCGGAGGAGGGGCTTGAGGGCCGCTTCCGCCTGGAAGGCCAGGGCCACGGGGCCCACCTCCTCCAGGATCCCTTCCAGGAGGTCCAGCCACAGGGCCAAGGCCCCCGGGTCCACCCCCTCCGGCACCTGAAGGCGCACCGCCCCCGCCTTGGGGCCGAAGAGGCGGAAGCGCCGGAGGAAGCGCCTCAGGACGCGCCGCTCCTCCCCGGAGGGGAGGAAGGTGAGGTGCCGGTGGCCGTGGACGCTGAAGCGGAACCCCTCCGGGGCCAGGGCCCGGAGGCGGCCGATGGTCCGGGGGTCCCCCACCCGGTGCCACCAGGAGAGCTCCACCGTGGGGAAGGCCTGGCGGTAGGCCCGGAAGCCCCCGGGGTAGCCCCGGTACCCCCTGAGCCCCTGGAGGAGCATCCCCTTCCCCCTAGAGCCAGGCCTCGAGGAAGGCCCGGCCCATCCGGGCCATCAGGGGGGTGATGGCGTGCCCCGCCCCCTCCTCCACGAAGCGGGCCAGGCGCCCCTCGGGGTAGTGGGGTCTCAGGGCCGCCACCGTCCTTTCCATGCGGGCCAGGGGCACGATCAGGTCCCCCGTGCCGTGGAGGTGGAGGAGGGGCACCCCCCCGTAGGCCTCCCCCCGGAGGGCGGGGGGCTCCCGGTAGAGGGCCTGGACCTCCGGGTCTTCCACCCTTTGCCCCTGGGGGAGCTTCATGGGAAAGCCGCTCCCGATATAGGCCAAGGCCGCCTGGGGCCGGAAGCCCCGGGAGAGGAGGAGGTGGACGGCGAAGGCCCCCAGGCTCCCCCCCGCCAGGAAGAGGGGGAGGCCCAAGCGCGCCCTGGCCTCCTGGGCGACCGCCTGGGCTTCCTGGGCAAAGCGCAAGGCCACCTGGTACACCTCCTCCACGTAGCGGGGGCTTTTGGAGGAGGGGGGTGGCCCCCCCCGTTCCCCGTGCCGGGGGGCGTCGAAGGCCAGGAGGAAAAACCCGGCCTCGGCGTAGCCCGGCAGGAGGGTGAGGATGTGTTCCTTGGCGCCCTGGAGGCCGTGGAGGGCCAGGAGGAGGGCCTTGGGTCTATCGGGGATCCGGGCCAGGACGGGCAGTCCGGCGAGTGCGAGGCGTTCTTCGCGCATGGCCTTAGGTGAAGAGGCTGGACACCGACTCCCCCCGGTGGATGCGCCAGATGGCCTCGGCGAAGAGGGGGGCCACGGGGAGGGTCTTGAGCTTGGCCCCTTCCTTGGGGGGGCAGGTGTCGGTGGCGGCCACCTCCTTGACCGGGCTCCTGGCGATGCGCTCCAGGGCCGGGCCCACGTAGACCCCGTGGGTGGCGGCGGCGTAGACCTCCCTGGCCCCCGCTTGGAGGAGGGCCTCCACCGCCTCCACCAGGCTTCCCGCGGTGGAGATCTCGTCGTCCACGATCAGGGCGATCTTGCCCTGCACCTCCCCCACCAGCATCCTGACCCGCACCTCGGTGTCGGAGACCCGCTCCTTGTCGATGAAGGCCAGGGGGAGGCCGAGCCTGCGGGCCAGGGAGCTCGCCCGCTTCAGGTCCCCCGCGTCCGGGGCCACCACCACGGCGTCCTCCAGGTCCACCCGGGTGGCGAAGTGGTTGGCGATCACGGGCTCGGCGGAGAGGTGGTCCACGGGGATCTTGAAGAAGCCGTGGACCTGGGGGGAGTGGAGGGTCATGGTGAGCACCCGGTCGGCCCCGGCGGTCTGCAGGAGGTCGGCGATGAGCCGGGCGGCGATGGAGATGCGGGGGGCGTCCTTCTTGTCGCTGCGGGCGTAGGAGAAGTAGGGGATGACCGCGGTGACCCGGGCAGCGCTCGCCCCCTTGGCGGCGTCCACCATCATGAGGAGCTCCATGAGCTGGTCCTGCACCGGGGGCACGAAGGACTGGACGATGAAGACGTCGCCCTCCCGGAGGCTTTCCTCAAAGCGCACGAAGAGGTTGTCGTTGGCGAAGCGCAAGGTGGTGCTCCTGCCCAGGGGCAGGCCTAGGGCCTCGGCGATGGCCCGGGCCAGGGGGCGGTTGGACTGGCCGGAGAAGATCAGGAGGGGGCGGTCCATGCCGTCCCCCAAGATACCACGCCCCCAGGGTATCCCTAGAGGGGGGTGATCCCCTGCTGCTGCGGCGTGGTGACCTCGGGGCCCTCGGGGCGCAGGTACACGTCCACCTCCGTGCGCACCCCGAACGCCTCCAGGTAGAGGCCGGGCTCCACGGTGAAGGCCAGGCCCGGGACCAGGGGGCGGAAGTCGTGGGTTTCCAGATCGTCCAGATGGGGACCCGAGCCGTGGACCTCCTCCCCGAGGTGATGGCCGGTGCGGTGGCGGACGAAGGCCCCGTACCCCTCCGCCTCCAGCACCCCCCGGGCCAGGCGGTCCACCTCGTACCCCTTGGGGCGGCGGCCTTCCCGGTAGGCCTCGGCCAGGAAGCGGAGGGCCTCGTCCCGGGCCCGGACCACTGCCCGGAAGGCCCGGTGGGCGGCCTCGGGGGCCCGCAGCCCCGCCATCCAGGTGAGGTCGGCGTAGACCCCGCCCGGCTCCTTGGCCCAGAGGTCCAGGAGCACCACCTCCCCTTCCTCGAGGCGCTTCTCCCCGGGCGCGTGGTGGGGGTTGGCGGCGTTCCGGCCGAAGGCCGCCATGGGGGGGTGGTCGAAGACCAGGCCGGAGGCCGCCAGGACCTCCGCCATGGCCCTTTGGACCTCCCCTTCCGTGGCCCTGGGGTTTTCCCGCAGGTAGGCCAGGGCCCGCTCCTTGGCGGCCACCAGGCCCCGGACCGCCCGGAGGTGGCTTCGGAGCCGCTCCTCGTCCCAGGTCTGGAAGAGGAGGAGGAGGGGCCAGGAGGAGGCGAGCTCGAGGCCCAGGCCCCGGAGCAGGTCCAAGGTGCCCCCGTCCACCCGGGAGAGGTAGGGGATCATGCCCCCGGGCACGTACTCCACCGCCACACGCCTGGCTCCCCGGAGCATCCGGGCAAGCTCCTCCACAAACCCCTGCCAGCTGTGGTAGGTGCGTCTCCCCCCGGGCAGGGGGGGAAAGAGGCTTTCCTCGATGGCGTGGCAGAGAAGGGCAGGCTCCCCCTCCCGGGGGAGGAAGTAGGCGAAGCGCCGGGTCAGGTGGAGGTGGACGAGGGCGAGGACCTCCAGGGTCAAGGCGTTGCTCCGGCCAAAGGAGAAGAGCAGCCAGCCGTCCAGCCCTTCCTCCCGCAAGGCGGCCTGCAGGCGGGCGAGATCCATGCCTCCATGCTATCCCCACAGGCCCTGGAACCTGCTTCACCTTTGCTGGCCCCGGCCGTGCTACCTTAGGGGACAAGGAGGTCTGGTGCATGGTCGAGACCCAGGAAGCGGTCATCCGCATCACCCCCCTGGCGGCGGAGAGGGCCAAGGAGATCCTGGCCCGTTATGGCAAGGAGCACGCGGCCATCCGGGTGTACATCAAGTCCGGGGGGTGCTCCGGCTTCCAGTACGGCATGGCCGTGGACGAGCGGGAACTCCCGGGAGACACCTTCGTGGAGATGCACGGGGTGCGCCTGGTGGTCGACCCCAGGTCCTTGCCCTACCTGGTGGGCTCGGAGATCGACTGGGTGGAGAACCTCATGGGCGGGGGCTTCACCGTCCACAACCCCAACGCCGCCAGCACCTGCGGCTGCGGCCACTCCTTCCGCACCAAGGACCAGGAGGGGGAGGCCAGGACCTGCGGCCACTGAGGGCGGGCGCAGGGCCGCGGCCCCGGCCGTCCCCGAAACCTGGCCCCCCCCTTGGCCTCTTCTCATTGACCTTTAGGCGGGGTGCCGTATAATAGCCCCGGCCACATAGGAGGCGCTTGTGGTAAGGAAAGGAGGCAGCATGCGGCGAGCAGGCAAGCTAACTGTACTCGGTCTAGCCCTTTGGGGCCTGGCCTGGGCGGGCCCCGCGGACAACAGCCTCATCGTGGGGGCTTCCCAGGAGCCCAGGGTGCTGGCGGGGGACTTCCTCAGCATCATCTCCAACCAGTCCATCAAGGCGGAGATCGAGCAGTACCTCTTCGTCCCCTTCATCACCATCGACCTGGACGGCAACAACGTGGCCGTCTTGGCCACGGAGGTGCCCACGGTGCAGAACGGCCGGGTGCGCTTCACCGACATCGGCGGCGGGCAGCGGCGGCTGGAGATCGACCTCACCATCCGCCCCGACGCCCGCTGGTCCGACGGCCGCCCCATCACCACCGACGACGTCCGCTTCTACTTCGAGGTGGGCAAGGCCCCGGGGATGCCCGTCCTCGACCCCGACTACTGGCGCCGGGTGGACCTCAGGGTGCGGGACGCCCGCAACTTCACCGTGATCTTCCAGCCCGCCTACGCCACCGACCTGATTGGAGGTCCTGGACTTCCCATCGGCTACGCCCCCCGGCACATCATGGGGGCCGCCTGGGAGCAGGTGCGGCGGCAGGCGGCGGGCCTGGACCCCACCCGGGACGCCCAGCGGCTCAACGAGCTCTACCGGGGCTTCTTCACCCAGTTCTCCACCCCGGGCTACCTGAACCAGCGGCAGATGGTCTACTCCGGGCCCTTCGTGGTGCAGCGGTGGGTGCCGGGGAGCACGGTGGAGCTGGTGCGCAACCCCAACTTCTTCATCGAGCCGCCTGGGGGGCACGGGCGCTACGTGCAGCGGGTGACCTACCGCTTCATCCAGAACACCGCCTCCTTGCAGGTGGCCTTCATGGGCGGGAGCCTGGACGCCATCTCCCGGGTGGGCCTCACCTTCGACCAGGCCCGGGCCCGGGAGTTCGTGAACCGGGTGGGGCGCAACTTCGACATCTGGTTCGTGCCTGGGGCCATCTGGGAGCACATCGACATCAACCAGTTCCCCAACGTCCAGCAGGTGCGGGACCTGGGGCTCAACGACCGCCGCACCCGGCAGGCCCTGTTGCACGCCATCAACCGGGAGGGCTTCGTCCGCACCTTCTTCCAGGGCCTGCAGCCCGTTTCCCACATCTGGATCGCCCCCACCAACGCCCTGCACAACCCCAACGTGCGGCGGTACGAGTACAACCTGGACCGGGCGCGGGCGCTTTTGGCGGAGATGGGCTGGCGGCCTGGGCCGGACGGGATCCTGCAGCGGACGGTGGACGGGCGGACGGTGCGCTTTGAGATCGAGTGGGTGACCACGGCGGGCAACGTGGTGCGCGAGCGCTTCCAGCAGTTCGTGGCCGAGGACTTCCGCCGGATCGGCATCGCCACCCGCATCAACAACGCCCCCAGCGCCGTGGTCTTCGCCGACGACTTCATCCAGCGGGCCAGCGAGGGCCGCTGGACGGGCATGTTCATGTTCGCCTGGGTCTCCAGCCTGGTGGAGAACGGCGATCTCTTCGCCTGCGAGTTCCGGCCCACCCGGGAGAACAACTACGTGGGCCAGAACGTGGGCGGCTGGTGCAACCCCGAGTACGACCGCCTCCGGGCCCAGGCGGTGGTGGAGTTTGACCAGACCCGCCGCAAGCAGCTCTTTGACCGGATGCAGGAGATCTGGGCGGAGGAGCTTCCCGCCCTGCCCCTTTACTTCCGGGCCGACCCCCTGGTGGTGCGGAGGGGTCTCGTGAACTACGTGTCCGCGGCCTACTCGGGCGGGAACAACTACCCCAACTGGTGGCCTTGGGCCATCGGGTGGGAGCAGCGGGGGGCGCAGAAGCTGTTCGACCAGGCCAAGTACGCCCTCACCGTGCGCTAAAGCCCGGGTGGTATAGTGGGGTCCGCCGGGGAAAACCCGGCGGGCCCTTTTGCGGGTCCTAAGAGGAGCGTTTTTGGAGGTAAAATGGCGGCTTACATCCTGCGTCGGCTTTTGCAGATGATCCCCCTGCTGCTGGCGGCCTCCTTCGTCATCTTCGCTCTCCTTTCCCTGCAGCCGGGGGACCCTTTGGACGAGGTGCGCATGCAAAACCCCCGGATCACCGCCGAGGAGCTCCAGGCCCTCCGGCGGGCCTACGGTCTGGACGACCCCATCCACGTGCGCTACGCCAAGTGGCTTACCCGGGCGGTCCAGGGGGACCTGGGCTACAGCCGCACCTACGGCATATCCGCCGTGGAGTACATCTTCGAGCAGCGGCTGCCCAAGACCCTGCTCCTCTCCGGCCTGGCCCTCTTCTTGGCCCTCCTGGTGGCCATCCCCGTGGGGGTTTTCTCGGCGGTGCGGCAGTACACCCCGGCGGACTACACCATCACCTTTTTGGCCTTCGTGGGCCTTTCCATCCCCAACTTCTTCCTGGGCATCCTCCTCCTTTACCTCTTCGCCGTGCGCCTGCCCGAGCTCATTCCCGGCTTCCCCCAGTTCCCCACGGGCGGGGTACCTCCCATTCTCTTCGCCGAGGTGCGCCAGGGTTTCGTGCCCCTGGGGGAGTACCTCCGGCAGTGGGCCTGGCACCTGACCCTGCCCGTGATCGTGCTGGCCACCGGCTCCATGGCGGAGTGGACCCGGTTCATGCGGGCCTCCCTCCTGGAGGTCCTCTCCCAGGACTACATCCGTACCGCCCGGGCCAAGGGTCTGGCCGAGCGGGTGGTCCTCTACAAGCACGCCCTCAGGAACGCCCTCATCCCCATCGTAACCCTGGTGGGCCTGGCCATCCCCGCGGTGATGAGCGGGGCGGTGCTCACCGAGACCGTCTTCAGCTACCCCGGGATGGGCCGGGCCATCTTCGACGCCCTAGTGGAGAAAGACTACAACGTGGCCATGGCCGCCCTGGCCTTCTTGGCCCTAATGGTGGCCCTCTTCAACCTGCTTGCGGACCTGGCCTACGCGGTGGTGGACCCCCGCATCCGTTACAGCTAGAGGTAAGCCCATGGCGACCCAGACCCTGCAGACCAAGCCCCGCACCTTCTTCTACCTCTTCTGGCGGCGCTTCCGGCGCCACCGGCTGGCCATGGCCAGCCTGGCGGTAATCGTCCTCCTGATTCTCACGGCCCTCCTGGCCCCCTGGGTGGCCCCCCACGACCCCTTCGCCCAGCCCCGCGGGGAGGACCTCTTCGAGCGCATCTTCGCCCCCCCTAGCCCCGAGCACCCTCTGGGCACCGACGACCTGGGCCGGGACGTCCTCTCCCGGCTCATCTACGGGGCCCGGGTCTCCCTCCTGGTGGGCTTCGCCGTCTCCTTCTCCAGTATCTTCGTGGGCCTCCTCATGGGCTCCTTGGCGGGCTACTACGCGGGCCGGCCCCTGCGCCTCTACCTGGGTCCCCTGCGGCGGGAGCGGGAGGGCTGGTATCCCCTGGCCTTTGTCCTCTGGCGGCCTCTCTCCTGGCTCCTCTACTACGGCCTGCTCTACCTGGCCTGGCAGATGGCCTTGGGCCTCACGGAAACGGCACGCCTGGCCGGGTCTCCCCTGGCCTTGGGGTTCTTGGTCCTGATCGGTCTGGGGCTTCTCTGGGCCGCCTTTTGGGGCCTTAGGGGCAAGGCCATGCTGGACCTGGACACGGCCATCAGCCGCCTCATCGACTTCATGCTGGCCATCCCCACCCTGCCCCTCCTCCTGGTGCTCTCCGCCCTCTTGCGCGACCCCCGGGTGCCCTTCGGCGCCTGGCTGCAGAACGCCTTGGGGGACGCAGCCAGCGTCTTCCTCATCATCCTGATCCTGGTCCTCTTCGGCTGGCTCACCTCGGCCCGCATCGTGCGGGGGCAGATCCTCTCCCTGCGGGAGCAGGACTACGCCACCGCGGCCCAGGCCCTGGGGGCCTCGGACTTCCGCGTGCTTTTCCGCCACCTGGTGCCCAACGCCCTGGCACCCTTGGTGGTGCTGGCCACCCTGCAGATTGGCTACGCCATCCTGGTGGAATCGGCTCTCTCCTTCCTGGGCTTCGGCATCCAGCCCCCGGTGGCCACCTGGGGGAACATGCTGGCCAACGCCCAGGAGTACATCTTCATGGCCCCTTGGTTGGCCCTGCCCCCGGGGTTCATGATCTTCCTCACCGTTTTGGCCTTCAACTTCGTGGGGGACGGCCTGCGGGACGCCTTGGATCCCCGGAGCCGGTTGCGCTAGGGGAGAGCCTTTCCTCGGGGTAGGCGGCCTCGAGGAAGTAAAGCCCCTGGGGCGGGGCGCTGGGGCCGGCCAGGCGGCGGTCCCCTTCCTCCAGGATCCGCCGCAGGCTTTCCGGGGAGCGCTTGCCTAGGCCTACCTCCAGAAGGGTGCCCACCATTCCCCGCACCTGGCCCCGGAGGAAGCTCCTCCCCCGGAAGTAGAGGTGGAGTTCGGGCCCGAGCTCCCCCTCCGCCGCCTCCAGGCGGGCCTCGTAAAGCTCCCTGACCCCTTCCCCCACCTCTTCCCTGGCGAAGCCCAGGAAGTTGTGCCGTCCGAGGAGGAGGGGGAGGGCTTCCCGGAGGGCGGCGAGGTCCAGGGGCCTGCCCACCCAGAGGGCCCGCCCCCGCAGGAGGGGGGAGGGGTGGGGGCGGAGGAGGAGGCGGTAGCGGTAGGCCCGCCAGAGGGCGTCCTTGCGGGCGTGGAAGTCCGGGGCCACCTCCCTTGCGGAGAGCACCTTGAGGTCCTGGGGGAGAAAGCGGTTCAGGGCCTCGGGGATCCTTGCGGTGGGGATCCTCCCCGGGAGGTCGAAGTGGAAGGGCATGGCCAGGGCGTGGACCCCGGCGTCGGTGCGCCCGGCGGCCACCGCCTTGGGCAAGGCCCCGATCCTCCCCAAAGCCCCTTCCAGCTCCCCCTGTACGGTGCGCAGGCCCGGGCGCTGCCGCTGCAGCCCGGCGAAGCCGGTGCCGTCGTACTCAGCCAGGATCAGGACGCGGCGCACCCCTTCAGCGTAAGCCAGGAGGGGGCGGCCTCATGCCACCCCACGCCGACGGAGCCCGCACGGGGGGGAGGCTACCCGAGGCCCCCCGTCAGGGGCAGGGAGGGGAGGGTTTTGCGGAAAAGGGCATCAGTCGGTGCCCACAGGGACCCGGCGCCCCTCTCCCTCGAGGGCCACCCCTACCCCCACCACCCCCACCCGCACCCGGTCCCCCACGCGGAAGGGGCTTTCCGGCCCCTCCTGGACCAGGATCTCCTTCTCCGGAGCCAGGAGGCGCACCCGGTAGGTGAGGTCGTGCCCCTTGAACTCCCGGGCCAAGACCACCCCCAGGACCCCGGGTTCCCCGGTGTCCGGGAGGAGCCGCAGGGCCTCGGGCCGGAGGGAGAGGAAGGCGGGTCCAAAGGCGGCCTCGGCCAGGGGAACCCGCCCCAGGCAGGTTTCCGCGTAAGCCCCGCGCCCCTCCCCGTGGAGGAGGTTGGTGCGGCCCAGGAACTGGGCCACGAAGGGGGTCTTGGGCTTGAGGTAGACCTCCTCGGGGGTGCCCACCTGCTCCAGCCTCCCCCCCCGCATGACCCCCAGGCGGTCGGCGAAGGAAAGGGCCTCCTCCTGGTCGTGGGTGACCAGGAGGGCGGTGGTGCCCGTCTCCTTGAGGATCTTCCGCACCTCCTCCCGGGTGCTGGCCCTGAGGCTGGCGTCCAGGCTGGAAAAGGGCTCGTCCAAGAGGACCAGCTTGGGCCCGGGGGCCAGGGCCCGGGCCAGGGCCACCCGCTGCTGCTGCCCCCCGGAGAGCTCCCCGGGCCTGCGGTCTTGGAAGAGGGTCATCCCCACCCGTTCCAGGGCCCTTTTGGCCCTTTCCAGCCGGTCCTTGCCCCTGAGGCCAAAGGCCACGTTGCCCAAGGCGGTGAGGTGGGGGAAGAGGGCGTAGTCCTGGAAGACGAAGCCGATGCCCCGGCGTTCCGGGGGCAAGGGGGTGAGGTCTCGGCCCTCCAGGAGGACCTCCCCCGCCTCCGGGGTCTCCAGCCCGGCCACCACCCGGAGGAGGGTGGTCTTGCCGCACCCCGAGGGCCCCAGGAGGGCCAGGATCTCCCCCGGGTAGACCCAGAGGTCGATCCCCTTCAGCACCTCGTGCTCCCCGAAGCGCTTCCGTAGGCCCCTCAGCTCTAGAAGCGGCGCTCGCTCCAAAGCAACACCCCCACGAAGGCCGCCGAGAGCAGGGTGATGAGGAGGGCGAAGGGGGCGGCCTCAGCGAACATGGCCTCTTGAGTGTAGCCGAAAACCCGGGTGGCCAGGGTGGGGTAGCCCAGGGGGGCCAGCAGCAGGGTGAGGGGCAGCTCCTTGGCCGCCCCGATGAAGGCCAGGGCCCCCCCGGCCACCGCTCCCCGCCACAGGAGGGGGAAGGTTACCCGGAAAAAGGCCCGCGTGGGGGTTTCCCCCAGGGTCCGCGCGGCCTCCTCCAGGCGCCTCGGCACCTGGTAAAGGGCCCCCCGCACCGGTCCCAGGGTTTCCGCCAGGAAGTGGAGGGCCAGGACCAGGACCAGGAGGGGGAGGGTGCCGTAGAGGAAGGGAAGGCTCCTCAGGCTGAAGAAGATCCAGGCCAGAGCGAAGGCCAGGGGCGGGATGGCGTAGCCCAGGTAGGCTAGGCGCTCCAGGGCTCGGGAACCCGGCGAGGGGTGACGGACCACCAGGTAGGCAATGGGCAGGGCCATGCCCACCGCTAGGAAGGCGGCCGGGGCTGCCGCCAGGGCGGAGTGGAGAAGGGCCTCGTAGACCCCGAAGAGCCTTTCCAGGGGGAAGCGGCTCGCCAGGTGGAAGAGGGCGTAGAGGGGGAAGACCAGGGCCGCCAGGACGGGGAGGAGGACCAGGGCGTAGGCCAGGGGGGCCAGGGGGCCCAGGGCCAGGGGTCTGGCCGGCCGGGGGGAGCCCTTGCCCGCGCGGGCCAGGCTCAGGCGGCGGAGAAGGAGGCCCTCCAGGAGGAGGAGGCCCCCGGTGAGGAGGAGGAGGAAGAGGGCCAGCCAGGCGGCGTATACCCGGTCGAAGGCGGCGTAGTACTGCAGGTAGATGGCGTAGGAGAAGGTCTCGTAGCGCAGGAGGCTCACGGTGCCGAAGTCCCCCAGGACGTGGAGCCCCACGATGAGGTAACCCGAAAGGAGGGCGGGGAGGAGCTGGGGCAGGGTTACCCGGAAGAAGGCCCGCCAGGGGCCCATCCCCAAGGTTCTGGCCGCCTCCTCTTGGCTGGGGTCCAGCCCCAGGAAGGCGGCCCGCAGGCCTAGGAAGAGGTAAGGGTAGGTGATGAGGGAGAGGACCAGGAGGGCCCCCCAGTATCCCTCGGGCCGGGGCAGGGGCAAAAGCCCCCCCGCCCCGGTGGCGGCCAGGAGGACGTAGGCCCCCACATACCCGGGGATGGCCAGGGGCAGGGTGAGGAGGACGGTGAAGGGGCGCTTGCCCTTGAGGTCCGTGCGGGTGGTGAGGAAGGCCAGGGGTAGGGCGAGGAGGGTGGTGAGGAGGAGGACCCCCAGGAGGAGGGCCAGGGTGTTCAGGAGGAGCTCCAGGTTCTTCGGCCTGAGGAGGATTTCCCGCAGGACCTCGAGGTCCGCCTCCAGGGCCCTAAGGACCAGGTAGAGGACGGGCAGGGCCACCCCGCCCCCGGTGAGGAGGGCGGGCACCAGGAAGGGCAGGAGTCCGGGAAGCTGGTGGAGCCTCTGAACGCGGATCATGGCTTAGGTTCCCGCCCTGCCCGGAGGCAGGGCGGGAGGGCCTCAGAGGATGCCCAGCTCCCGCAGGAGCCTGAGGGCCTGCTCCAGGGGGAGCCTTTCGAAGTCCAGGTCGGGGGATTTCCTCCGGGTCTCCTCCAGGGGCAGGAGCCTGGGGTCGGGCACCACCCGGCCGGTGACCGCGTACTCCCCGATGTTGCCCACGAAGTACTGCTGGCCGCGGTCGGAGAGGAGGTAGGTGAGGAAGCGGGTGGCCGCTTGCAGATTGCGGCTGTTGCGGTGGATCCCGGCCCCCGTGACCAGGGCCAGGTTACCCACGTCCCCATCCCGGAACTGGGTCATGCCCACCCGGAAACCCGCCCGCTGGAAGCGGACCACGTAGTAGTGGTTGGTGGAGGCCAGGTCGATCTCCCCCGCACGGATGGCGTCCACCATGGCGGTGTTGGAAGCGTAGACCCGATGGTTCAGGCCCCGCATCTCCTCCAGCCACTGCCGGGTGCGGGCCTCCCCGTGGAGGGCGATCATGGCCGCCACCATGTCCTGGAAGCTGGAGTAGGTGGGGATCCAGCCCATGCGCCCGCCTAAGACCCGCTCCCGGGCGAAGCGAGGGAGGTCCAGGATGGAGGAGGGCAGCTCCTCCGGACGGAACCTGTCCGGGTTGTAGGCCAGTACCCTTAGCCGTACCGTCACCGGCACCCAGCGTCCTGACCCAGGAACGAAGGCTGCGGGTTGGCGCAGGAGGGCCTCTCCCAGGGGTCGGAGCAGGCCCAGCTCCGCGGCCCGACCCAGGGCCCCCGAGGTGTTCAGCCAGACCACGTCCGCGGGGGAGCGGGCCCCTTCCTCCTGCAGGGCCGCCAGGATGGCGGCGTCGGTGCCGTAGCGCACCGTAACCCGGATGCCGGTTTCCCGCTGGAACTGCTGCACCAAGGGCCCCACCAGGGCCTCCCCGCGTCCGCTGTAGACCGTCAGGGTCTGCTGCTGGGCCAGGCCTAAACCCGACAGGGCTAGGCTGGTTACGCCGATGAGGAAGGATCTTCTCTGCATGCGCTTCACCTCCGCAAAGGACCCCCGGCCTCCCGGGGTAGAGGGCGCCCTCTGGCTGGGACTCTACCCCAAGGGGGGGTAAAAGTCAAGTATTCCGGTCGGATTTTGTTATTTTAGAAGTGATAACCATTTGCAACCAAGGGAGAAAGCCGGGCAGGTCCCGCGGCCAAAAGGGCGCCTCCCCCGTGTAGACCAAGGGTACGGGGTTCCGGGTATGCCTCCGGTGCCAGGGCTCCTCGGCGTTGCCGTGGTCGGAGGTGAGGAGCAAGGTGCCCCCTTCCGCCAAGAAGCCCTGAATGAAGGCCGAAACCTCTTGAAAACGCGAGGGCAGGCTCTCGGGGAAGCGGTGGGCGGCCAGGTCCAGGGCCCAGTGCTCCAGGACCACCAGGTGGAAGCTCCGGGCCAGGGCGGCCGCCTTCGCCCCTGCCCCGTAGGGGTCCTCCCAGAAGGCGGGGGGGAGGGCCAGGGGGTGGTCCGAGGCCAAAAGGGGCAGGCCGGCCAGCTGGGCGGCCAGGGCGAAGGCCGAAAGAAGGGTCCTTGGACCCTCCGTGGCTCGCCTGAGGTAATCCGGTCGATAGGCGTTGGCGTGGAGCACCTTCAGGCCCCTTTCCCGGGCCCAGGCGTAGAGGCTTTGCCGCAGGAGGGGCCGAAGGCGGGGGCTGGGGAAGGGGCCCTGGTGGTGGCCGAGGAGCCGGGCGGCGTTCACCCCGGTGAGGAGGGTGGTCTGGCCCGTCCCCGACTGGGGCAGGCCCTCCACCCCTAAGGTGGCCTCCAGGGGCCTGGGTCCGAGCTCCAGGAGGAGGGGGAAGAGGTCCTCCAGGGTCTCCCCCAGGCCCAGGCCGTCCACGAAGAGGAAGAGCACCCCTCCAGTTTGGGATAGCCGCCCCCCGGGGTCAAAGGGGCAAAGGTGCACCGCCTTCCAGACGCCGCTGCCCGGGGGGGTATCCTGGAGCGGGAGGGCAAGCCATGCCGATAAGAAGGGCAAGCGCAGTATGGGAGGGCGGTTTGCGGGACGGCAAGGGCACCATGCACCTGGGCAGCCAGGCCTTTGAGGGGCCCTACTCCTTCCCTTCCCGCTTCGAGGAGGGGGTGGGGACCAACCCGGAGGAGCTCATCGCCGCCGCTCACGCAGGGTGCTTCGCCATGGCCCTCTCTGCCTCCTTGGAGCGGGAGGGCTTTCCGCCCAGGCGGGTGGCCGCCGAGGCCCGGGTGCACCTGGAGATGGTGGAGGGCAAGCCCACTATCCGCCGCATCCAGCTCCTGGCGGAGGCGGAGGTGCCGGGTATACCCCCGGAGAAGTTCCAGGAGATTGCCCAGGCCGCCAAGGAGGGTTGCCCCGTGTCCCGGGCCCTAGCGGGGGTAGGGGAGATCTCCCTCGAGGCCCGCCTGCTTCCCTGAGGGCCGGTGGGCGGAGGTTGCCTCGCCGGGGAAATGGGGAAGGGGCGCATCCAGGGCCTTCTTAAGGCCCCCGTCGCAGCGCAAGCCACGGCGGGGCGCCTTAAACCCCTGGGGCAGGCCGCGCCGGGGCGCCGTCGCCAGGCTCCCTGACCTCAGGGGGGTGGTGTCACTCCCCCTTCCACAGGAGCCGGCCGCAGGAGGGGCAGCGGGTGAGCTGCCCCTGCACCACCTTCTGGGCCACGTGGGTGGGCAGGACCACGTTGCACCCTTCGCAGCGGAAGGCCTGGCCCTGGCGCACCATGCGCACCACCCCCGTACCCTTGCGGGCGCGGCGGATGGCCTCGTACTCCCGGAGCACGGGGCCGGGGATGCCCTGGGCCATGCGCGCCCGCTCCTCCAGGCGGCGGGCGATCTCGGCCCGCAGGGCCTCCACCCGCACCCGGTTAGCCTCCAGTAGCTCTTCCAGGCGCGGCCTCAGGGCGGAAAGCTCCGCCTCCACCCGGGCGATGGCCTCCTCCACGTTCTCCATGGCCTCCATGATGGGGGTGGAGAGCTCCAGCAGCTCCCGGATCCGGTCCTTGATCTGCTGGATGCGGTTCTCGTACTGGGTCTGCTCCCGGGCGCTTTGGGCCTGGCGCTGCTCGGCCTCGGCCTGCTTTTCCTTGGCCGAAAGGTCCTCGAGGTCCAAGCTGTGGCGGGCGTACTCCCGGCGCAACTCCGCCTGCCGTTCCAAGAGCCCCGCCAGCTCTTCCTCCAGGGCTTCCACCTGGGCCTTGACCGCAAGGAGGTCCTGGGGCAGGTCCTCGGTTTCCTTCTGGAGTCGATCTATCTCCAGATCCCTCTCCTGGAGGCTATAGAGGGCCCTGAGCGCCTCCAGCTGTCCCTTTTGGGGAGCGTCTGCCCCGTTCACGCTCCTCATTTTAACCCTGTAAGGAAGGGGTTCGTGCGAGCCTCCAGGTCCAGGGTGGTTTCGGGTCCGTGCCCAGGGTGGACCTCGGTCTTTGGGGGCAGGGCGAGGAGGCGCCTTAAGGAGCGGAAGAGGGCCTGCTGGCTGGCCCCGGGTAGGTCGTAGCGGCCGATGCCCCCCCGGAAGAGCAGGTCCCCGGAGAAGACAAGGGGAGGGGTTTCCGGCTCCCCGCCGGGATGGAAAAAGGCCACGTGCCCCGGGCTGTGGCCGGGGAGGTGGAGGACCTCCAGGCCGAAAAGCCGCATCCCCTCCTCCAGGGGCTCCACGGGCAGGGGCGGCTCTGGGACGGTCAGCCCCCACATGCGGGCGGCCTCCGCCGCGTGGCGATAGAGGGGCAGGTCCAAGGGGTGGAGGTAGACGGGGAGGGAGAGGGCTTCCACCAGGGGGGCTACGGCCCCCAGGTGGTCGAAGTGGGCGTGGGTGAGGAGGATGGCCTCGGGCCTCGCGCCCGCGGTCCCGAAGAGGGAGAGTAGGCGCTCGGCCTCGCCCCCCGGATCGATGAGGACCGTCCCTTCGGGGCCCACCACCAGGTAGGCGTTGGCCTGGAGGGGGCCTACGGGCACGCGCATGACCCTCATGGTTCGGTGGGCAGGCCCTCCCCCAGCCACTCGTGCATGGAGCCCAGGTAGTTCCGGGCCCTTACCCCCAGGCTCCGGAGGACGAAGAAGGCCACCGCGCTCCGGGAACCCGAGTGGCAGTAAAGGCCCACCTCCTGCCCCGGCTCCAGCCCCAGCCGCCCCAGCACCTCCCCTGGTTCCAAGAAGAGCTCCAAGGGAGCGTTCCTCGCCCCGGGGATCCGCCCGCCCCGGGGGCAACAGGGGGGGTGGACCTTGCCCTGGAACTCCTCGGGGCTGCGCACGTCCAGGAGAAGGGAATGGCGGGCCGCCTCGTCGGCGGTGAGGAGCCAGTCCCGCCGTAGGCGGGCCACGGTTTGGGAGCGGGGAGGGCTGGCCTCCTCCCTTTCCGTGGCGTGGGGCTCCCAGCCCTCGGTCCAGAGGGCCACCTCCAGCCCCCCCAGGCCCAGGAAGAAGGCGGTGCGGCAGAGGCGGCTGGTGAGGCCCTCGTCGTAGAGGACTACCGGGCTCCGGAGCCCAAGCTCCTGGAAGAGCTCGGTGAGTCCGGCTTCCAGGGCCTGGAGCTCCGCCTCTTCCCGCAGGCGCAGCCGGGGGGCGGAGAGGTCCAGGTGGCGGGCCCTGGGCAGGTGCCCGGCCTCGTAGGTGGCCCTGGGCCGGGTGTCCACCAGGACCGCGTCTTGGGGAAGCTCCATGGGGGTGATTATAGCCCGCCTGCGGGTGGGCAGATGGGGATAAGGATACTTGACATTACAGAGCGCAGGTGATATAAGTGGCTTTGGGGGTGATTGCTATGGCCCTGGTGCGTAGGGAAGCGCGGCCCACGGAGATCACGCCCTTCCGGACCTGGGGTCCTTTCTCCCTGCTAGAGGAGGCCAACCGTCTCTTCGAGGAGGTGCTGGGCGACTTCGCCCGGCCCACGGCGGCCTATGTGGCCCCCGCGGACCTCTACGAGACCGACGAGGCCCTGATCCTGGAGATGGCGGTGCCGGGTCTCTCCCCAGAGGACCTGGAGGTGAGCCTCGAGGGCAACCGGCTCACGGTACGGGGCCAGGTGAAGCCTGTGGAGGAGGCCAGGGTGCGCCGCTACTACCTGCAGGAGATGGCCCACGGCTCCTTCGTGCGCACTTTCAGCCTGCCGGTGGAGGTGGACGCCTCCCAGGCCCGGGCGGAGTTCCGCCACGGCATCCTCCGGCTTACCATGCCCAAGGTGGCCGAGGCCCGGGCCAAGCGGATCCCCGTGGAGGTGGCCCGCTAGGCCGAGGCTCCAAGGGCCCCCCGGGGTCTTCCCGGGGGGCTAAACCTTCTGCAAGGCTTTCTCCAGGCGCCGGAGAGCCTCCTCCAACACCTCGGGGTAGGTGGCGAAGTTGAGGCGCACGTAGCGGTCGTACCCCTCGCCGAAGTTCTCCCCGGGGTTCAGGGCCACCCGGGCCTCCCTCAGGAAGAAGGCCGCGGCCTTAGGGACGGGAGTCTTGAGCCAGGCCAGATAGGTGCCCTCCGGGGGAAAGTGGCCCAGGCCCGCCGCCCGGGCCCAGGCGGCCACCCGGTCCCGGTTGGCCTTGAGGCGCCCCCGGACCTCCCGCAGCCAGGCCTCCCCCTCCTCCAGGGCTGCCTTCCAGGCGGCCATGGCCAGGACGTTGGGAAAGGTAGGGGCGAGGTGGCGCCGCAGGGCCTCCACCAGGGGCTTAGGCCCCACCGCCGCCCCCAAGGGCAGGCCCGCCAGGTTGTAGGCCTTCCCCGGGCCCAGGAGGGTGAGGGTGCGTTCGGGGAGGAAGCGGGCGAGGGGCAGGTGGGGCCTTTCGTAGGCCAGGGGGGCATGGAGTTCGTCGGAGACCACGATGAGGTCGTGGCGGCGGGCTATGGCCGCCAGGGCCGCAAGCTCCTCCTCCGTGAAGACCCGGCCCGTGGGGTTATGGGGGTGACAGAAAAGGAGGAGCCGGCTGGCGTAGGCCAGGCGCTCCAGCCCCGCCATGTCCAGGCGATAGCCCCCTTCGGTCTCCTGCAGGGGGTTGGCCAGGACGGTGCGCCTCTGCTCGCGGATGGCGGCCAGGAAGGGGGGGTAGATGGGTACCTGGGTGAGGACCCCCTGTCCAGGGGCGGTGAAGGCGGCCACCGCCCCGTAAAGCCCCGCCACCACCCCCGGAAGGAAGGCCACCTCCCCCTCCAGGCCCGCCTTCTCCAAGAGGAGGGCCTTGAGCCCTGCGTCCCCTTCCCGGGGCGGGTAGCCCAGAAAGCTCTCCGCCCGCTCCCTCAGGGCCCGGCGCACAGGCTCGGCCACGGGGAAGTCCATGTCCGCCACCCATAGGGGCAGCACGTCCTCGGGATAGGTGCCCCACTTCAGGGACTCCTTACGGGGAGGAAGGACCATGGGGCCATCTTAACCCAAGGCTCCCCTTCCCTTCAGGTGTGGTCCTGGAGCACCCTCAGCCCGGTTGCCTCCAGCCTCCTCACCAGGGCTCGCACCGCTTCCCTTACCCCCTCGGTGACCAAGGGGCTCCCAAAGCGGCCCACCCCCGCGTATACCCCCTGGGCGCTCCGGCGCACCTCCAGGAGGAGGTCCTGGGTCAGGTCCTCCTCCTCCACCCGGGTGAGGACGTAGAAACCGCCCTCGCCTTGGGCCACATCCAGAAAGACCGCCACGCCACCCCGCACCGGGACAGGGCCCTTTCCCAGGGCCAGGGTCGGGGGGAGCTCCCCTTGCAAAAGCGCATGGGCCACGGCGTACCTCCTCGTGGGGGGCCAGGGTTCGGGGTCCTCCGCCACCTTGATGAAGGCGGCGTGGAAGAAGGCCCGGCCCGCTTCCCGCCACTTCTGGGCGTACTTGGTGCGCAGGTGGGCTTCCGGGGGAGGGCGCACCTCCACCCGGTAGAGCCCGGTCCTCTGCCCTGCCTCCAGGGCGAAGCGGAAGTAGGCCTCGTGGTCCGTGGTGAGGAGGAGCTCCCCTCCCTCCACGAGCCGGGTGGAAAGCCTGCGGAAAAAGCTCTCCCGGAGGAGGCGCCTCTTTTGGTGCCGCTCCTTGGGCCAGGGGTCGGGGAAGTTGACGATGACCTGGAGGAGGCCTCTGGGGGGCACCAGGTTGCGCAGGGCGAAGGGGCCCGTCCCGTGGTAAAGACGCACGTTCCCCAAGCCCTCCCGGCGCATCCGCCTGAGGGCCCGGAGGACGCTCGCCGCCGAGACCTCGGCCCCCAGGATGAGCCGCTCCGGATGGGCCCGGGCCAGCTCCGCCGTGAAGCGCCCGTCCCCAAAGCCTACCTCCACCACCAGGGACCCCTTTCGGCCGAAGAGGTCCTCGGGCCTCGGCGGCCAGTGGGGGAGCAGGGCGGGACGCACCAGCACGGGGAAGCATTATACGCCCTTTTCAAACCCTTTTCACAAGGGGGGTTTAGGATGGGGCGTGGGGAAGGGTCTGTGAAATCCCCGGGGGCTTCCGCGATGCCAAGGGTTCTGGTGGTGGACGACGATCCCCTGCAGCGCCTCCTCCTTGTGCGCGCCCTAGGTCCCCTGGGGCTGGAGGTGCGGGAGGCCAGGAACGGCCAAGAGGCCCTAGACCTCCTTGGGGATGGGCTTCCCCAGGTAGTGGTCACCGATGTGCACATGCCCGTCATGGGGGGATTGGAGCTCACCCGCCACCTCAAGGCCCTGGACCCCCTTCTGCCCGTCATCCTGCTCACCGCCGACAGGGAGCGGGAGGTGCGCCTCAAGGGTATCGAGGCTGGGGCCGACGACTTTCTGAACCGTCCCCTGGACCTCGCGGAGCTCCGCCTGCGGGTGAAGGGTCACCTGGAGCGGAGGGGTTTGCAGGAGCGCTTGGAGGACCTGGAGCGGGCTCTCTTGGCCCTGGTGCGGGCGGTGGAGGCCAGGGACGCCTACACCGCAGGCCACGGGGAGCGGGTGGCCCAGTACGCCCTGTGGGCGGCGGAGGAGCTGGGGGCCAAGGCGGCGGAGCTCGAGGACCTGCGGGTGGGGGCCCTTCTCCACGACGTGGGCAAGATCGGCCTCCCCGACCCCATCCTCCGGGGGGCCCACCCCCTCACCGAGGAGGCGTGGCGCCTCATCCGCCAGCACCCGGTGAAGGGGGAGGAGATCCTCCGCCCCTTGCGGGCCTACCCCCGGCTCAGGCCCTACGTGCGCTGGCACCACGAGCGGCTGGACGGCTCCGGCTACCCCGATGGCCTCACCGAGGTGCCCCTCCTGGTCCAGGCGGTGAGCGTTGCCGACATCTACGACGCCCTTACCAGCGGACGCGCCTACCTCGCCCCCCTGGGGCCGGAGGGAGCCTTGGCGGCCCTAGAGGCTGAGGTGCGCGGGGGCAGGCTTTCCCGGGAGGCGGTGCGGGCCTTCAGGAGCGGTCTCCTGCGCCATCGCCTCCTGAGGCCTGGCCACTAAGTGTCCGGGTGCGGAGGTAGCCCCACCGGGAAAAGGGGCGGGGGCGTGGGCTGGGGTTTGTGGCCCCCGGTGCGATGCCCTTTTCCCCTGAACCCTTTCCGGGCAGGAGGCTCCCCCGCCCCTTCGCCAAGGCCCCCAGGCGGACCGTGCCCGCGTGGGGTGGTATGGCCTGGGCCGCGCCGGGGCGCTTGGGACCCCCTGCCGGGTTCAGAGGCCGTACGCCTCCCACCGCGCCGCCACCCGGGCCTTCACCTCTTCGTCCATAAGGATGCGCTGGGGCCAGCCCCTCTGGAAGCCCTCCTCGGGGAGCTTCCGGGTGCCGTCCAGGACCAAGACGGGCCCTGCCACCCCCTCCATCACCCGGGCGTCCCGCTCGGGGTCGATGTTGTTGAGCACCGCCCAAAGGAGCTCCTCGGGGGTGAGGGCGGTGTCGTGGTCGGCGAGGAGCAGGAGGCGGATGCCCTCGCTCTGGGGAGTCCTTAGGAGCCTTTCCGCCAGGCAGAAGGCCTGGCCGGGCCGCTCCTTGCGCAGGGCCACCCCCCAGACCCCGGGCCACTGCCTTTGGGCCAGGGCCTCCGGATCCCCGGGGAGCTCGGCGTGGGCCCGGGGGGTAAAGGGCACCTCTCCCCCCTCCTCGGGGAGCTTGCGGGTGCCGTCGAGGAGGAGCTTCCCCCCGAAGGCGAAGGCCCGGGCGCTGTGGTCCAGGACGTCTATAGGCCCCCGGAGGAGAAGGGTGTCCCGCCCGGGCAGGGTGTGCTCCAGGGCCTTTAGAAGCGTGGCGAAGCCGGGCTTCACGGGGACATCCGCGTCCACCGCCACGATCACCTTGGCGAACATCATCTGCCCCAGGCCCAGCATCCCGTAGGCCGCCTTGTAGGCCTGCCCCGGGTACTCCTTCCTCATGGCCACGTTCACCCAGTTGTGGGCAATGCCCTCGGGGGGCATGTGGTAGTCGGCCACCTCGGGGAGGATGAGCCTCAGGGGGGGCAGGAAGAGCCGCTCGCTGGCCTCGATGAGGTAGGCGTCCTCCATGGGGGGCATGCCCACGATGGTGGCGGGGTAGACCGCCCTCCGGCGGTGGGTGATGGCGGTCACGTGGAAGCGGGGGTAGAGGTCGGGGAGGGTGTAGAAGCCCGTGTGGTCCCCGAAGGGCCCCTCCACCACCGGGGGTTCCTCCGGGTCCACGTAGCCCTCGAGGACGAACTCCGCCTCCGCGGGCACGGGGAGGTCCACCGTCACCCCCCGGGCGAGCTCGATGGGCGCCCCCCGCAGGAACCCCGCCAGGTGGAACTCGCTCACCCCCGGCAAGGGGGGGAGGGGGGCGGTAGCGGCGTAGGTGAGGACGGGGTCCCCCCCCAGGGCCACGGCCACCTCTAGCCTTTTCCCCAGTCTTTTGGCCTTCTCCAGGTGGCGGCGGCCCACCTTGTGGAGCTGCCAGTGCATGGCGGTGCTCCTCCGGTCCAGGACCTGCATGCGGTACATGCCCAGGTTGAGCTCCCCGGTCTCCGGGTCCTTGGTGATGACCAGGGGCAGGGTGAGGAAGGGCCCGGCGTCCTGGGGCCAGCACTTGAGGACGGGGAGGCGGCTTAGGTCCACCTCTTCGCCGCGGAGGACCACCTCCTGCACGGGCGCCTTGGCCACGCGGCGGGGGAAGAAGCCCTTGAGGAGGGGGAGCTTGGGGAGGAGGCCCAGGAGGGCGGAAAGCCCCCCCGTGCCGGGCTTCAGCTCCAGGAGGACCTCCACCTTCCTGGCGAGCTCGTCCAGGTCCTTCACCCCCAGGGCGAAGGCGGTGCGCTCCCGGGTGCCGAAGAGGCCGATGGCCACGGGAAAGTCTTTCCCCACCACCTGCTCGAAGAGGAGGGCGGGGCCGCCCCCCTTCACCATGCGGTCGGCGATCTCGGTGATCTCCAGCTCGCTGCTGACGGGCACCCTCACCCGCCTGAGCTCGCCCCGCCTCTCCAGGGCTTCCAGGTAGGCGCGGAGGTTCCTAAACACCCCCCAGCCTACCCCGGCCTCCCCCCCGGGTCCCTCCCCCGGGTTACACTTCCAGGACCAGGTGCTCAAGCCGGTAGCTCCCCGGGGTTCCGTGGACCAGGACGGCCTCCAGGCGCACCGGGAGGTCGTCCCGCCCGAGGAGGAAGCGGGCGCTTTGGAGGAGGCGGGCCACCTTCCTGGAGGTGAGGGCCTCGAGGGGGGTGCCGAAGGCCCGGGAGGCCCGCTGCTTCACCTCCACCACCACGTAGACCCCCTCCTTTTCCAGGAGGAGGTCCACTTCCCCGAAGGGGGTGCGGCGGTTTCGGCCCAGGAGGCGGTAGCCCTGGCCCAGCAGGTGGCGCAGGGCGGCCTCCTCGGCCCAGGCTCCCCGCATGGCCTCAAGGGGTCCACTCCTGGAAGGGCTCCCCGTCCAGGTACAGCCGGAACCGGGCCTCCCCCTGGACCCGGTAGGTGCCCTCCAGCCGGAGGCCGGCCTGGCCCTCCCCCTCGTAGAGCACGTGCTCCCCCCGGGCGTCCAGGAGGGAGAGCCGCACCTGCCGTCCCTCCGCCTCTGGAGGCAGGTGGAGGGCGAAGGGCAGGGCCCGCTCCGTCGGCTCGGGAAGCCTGGGAGGGGCAGGGGGGAGGAGCACCTCCCCCTGGACGGCCACCCGCAGGCGCACCCCCCCTCCTGGGGGCATAGGGGTTCCCGGGGGAGGCTCCTGGGCCAGCACCGTGCCCGGGGGGGCCCCCGCGGGCACCTCCTCCACCTGGGCCTGGAGCCCGGCGGCGTTCACCAGGAAGAGGGCCTCTTCCCGGCTCAGGCCCGTAAGCTGGGGCAGGGGCACCGTGGGCCCGGCGGGGGCACCCTGGGAGAGGAGGAGCCTGACCCCGGCCCCTGGGGCCAAGGGGGTGCCCGGAGGGGGGTCCGTGGCCAGGACCGTCCCCAGGGGTTCGGGGCTTTCCACCCGGGCCGTCCCTGCCAGGCGGTACCCGAGTTCCGCCAGGCGGCCTTCGGCCTCCTCCTGGCGCAGGCCGGCCAGGTCGGGAAGGGGGTTCAGGCGGGCCTGGTTGAGGACGAGGCGCACCGTCCGCCCTTCCCTCAGCCGGGTTCCCGGGGGAGGGCTTTGCTCCAGGACCACCTCCCGGGGCTTGGCGGGGTCGTTGCCCTCCACCACCTCCAGCTGGAGCCCGGTGTCCTTGAGGAGGAGGAAGGCCTCCCGGGCGGTCTTGCCCACCAGCTCCGGCACCGCGTACTCGGGTGGGTTGAAGTAGCGGTAGAGCCCCTGGAAGAGGAGCCAGAGGCCCAAGGCCACAAGCAGGAGGCCCGGGGCCACCCCCAGGAGGAAGCGGGCCGGTGGCCGGAAGGCCCGCCCCGGGGGGGCCTCCCTTCCCAGGGACCAGGGGGCCAGATAGGCCACGCCCCCCTCGGCCATGGCCAGGTGTTCCTGGCCAAAGCCGAAGGGGGCCAGGGCCTCCAGGGCCTCCTTGGGCGGGGGTTTGCGGACGGGAGGCCTTTCCGGGAAGAAGGCGTAGTAGCGCCCGGGCTTGGCCGAGACCTGGGCCTCCACCAGGCCCAGGTCCATGAGGCGTTTCAGGGCCGTCCGGTAGCGGTGGAAGCGCTCCTTCTCCTCCGGCGTGCGCACCTGGAAGAGGAAGACCCACCCCCCCTCCACCCGGTAGAGGGTGACCCCCTCCCTGGCCTCCAGGGTTTCCAGCACCGGGTAGCGGTCGTCCAAGAGCATGCAAGGCCGATTATACCCTCGCTTCCTCCCCTTGCCCTTGCCCGGCGCCCCCTCCTGGCCCCGTATACTTTAGGTGGTATGTGGGATGTCCTGGTGGTGGGCGGCGGGCCTGCAGGGCTTTCGGCCGCCCTCTTCCTGGCCCGGGCCGGCCTCAAGGTGCTGGTCCTGGACGGGGGGCGCTCCCAGGTGCTGCAGGTGAGCCGGGTGCCCAACTACCCGGGGCTTCTGGACGAGCCCTCGGGGGAGGAGCTTCTGAAGAGGATGCGGGAGCACGCCCGCCGCTACGGGGCCGAGGTGCGCCGGGGCGTGGTCCGGGGGGTACGGGACCTGGGGGGGGTCTTCGAGGTGGAGACGGAGGAGGGCCCGGTGGAGGCGGAGAGGCTCCTCCTCTCCACCCACAAGGACCCCACCCTGCCCTCCCTCCTGGGCCTGGCCCGCAAGGGGGTGCACGTGGAGACCGACGAGGGGGGGCGGACCAGCTACCCCCGGGTTTACGCCGCCGGGGTGGCCCGGGGCAAGGTGCCGGGCCACGCCATCGTGAGCGCGGGGGACGGGGCCTACGTGGCGGTGCAGCTCATCTCCGACCTCCGGGGCGAGCCCTACAAGGACCACGCCAAGTAGGTCCTTGCCCGCCGGGCCTGCGTTTTTGCCGGGACGGCGTTAGACGGGGCGCCCCGCCATCATGAAGCTGGCGGTCATCCCCCCGTCCACGGGGAGGATGGCCCCGGTGATGAAGCCCGCCCTTTCCGAGGCCAGGAAGAGCACCGCCTCCGCCACCTCCTCCGGGCGCCCGAGGCGCCTTAGGGCGTGGAGGTCCTCCCAGTCCCGCCGCGTCCTCTCCGGGTCCTCGGAGAGGGCGATGGCCTCCAAGACGGCCTCGGTGGCGATGGCCCCCGGGGCCACGGCGTTCACCCGGATGCCCAGGGGGGCCAGGTCCAGGGCCAGGGAGCGGGTAAGGTTCACCAACCCCCCCTTGGAGGCGTTGTAGGCGGCGTTTTCCTGCTCGGCGAAAAGCCCCTGGACGCTGGCCACGTTCACGATGGCCCCGCCCCCCGCCTTGGCCATCTCCCGGGCGGCGAGGGCGGCGAGGTGCATGGGGGCGGTGAGGTTGACCTCCAAAACCCTGCGCCACTCCGAAAGCTTCACCGTGAGGGCCGACCCCGGGGCACCCGTGGCGGCGTTGTTCACCAACACGTCCACCCGGCCCAGGGCCCAGGCCGCCTCCTCCACGAAGCGCACCCGGTCCCGCTCCTCCCCCAGGTCCGCCTGGACGAAGAACCCCCCCACCTCCGCCGCCGCCTCCCGCCCCTCGGGGCGGAGGTCGCAAAGGGCCACCAGGGCCCCCTCCCGGGCGAAGGCCCGGGCGATGGCCCGGCCGATGCCCCGGGCGGCCCCCGTCACCAAGACCCCCTTTCCCTCAAAGAGCCCCATGGCCCTAGCTTACGAGGCCCGGGTCCAAGGCCGCGGCCACCTTGTCCTTGGGCAGGCTACCCTGGACCACCTCCTTCCCCCCGCCCTTGGCCCCCAGGGCCTTGAGCCTCTCCAGGATCTCCTGGCGCCGGGGGCCAAGAAGGGCAAAGCGCCCCTCGGGGGAGACGAGGAGAAAGTCCCTTCCGCTCCACTCCAGAAGCCGCTTGGCGAGTTCTCCCAGGATGGGTCCAGGCACCAGGAGCACCCCCTCCTCCAGGGCCCGGGGCAGAAGCGCCTGGACCAGGCTTTCCCTTAGCGCCAGGTTTTCCCCCTTGAGGGCGTAAAGCTCCTCCCGGAGCTTCTGGATGGGCTTTTCCAGGTCCAGGGGATGGGTGGAGAAGCCGAGGGCCAGGCGCATGAGGAGGGCGTGCTTGGCGTGGTAGTCCTCCAGGGCCTCCCACCCCGCCAGGAAGTGGACCCGGCTTCCCCCCTTGTACCGCTCCCACCGGAGCACCTTGATGGGCCCCGCCTGGGCGCTGGTCTTGAGGTGGGTGCCCCCGCAGGCCGCCAGGTCGAAGTCCCCGATCCGCACCAGGCGCACCTTCCCCTGCACCTTGGGAGGGCGGCGCAGGGGGTATTGGGCGAGCTCCTCTTGGGAAACGAAGAAGGCCTCCACCGGGTAGTCGGCGTAGACGGCGAAGTTGGCCAGGGCTTCGGCCTCTTGCAGCCTGGCCTCCTCCGCCTCCTCCTCGAGGTCCACGGTGCAGATGGGCCCGTCCAGGCTCACGGCCACCGTGTGGTACCCCCCGGCCCTGAGGAGGGCCTGGGAGAGGAGGTGCTGGGCGGTGTGGCGCTGCATGTGGCGGAAGCGCCTTGGCCAATCGATCTCCCCCTCCACCTCCACCCCCTCGGGCATGGGGGCGGAGAGCACGTGGACCACGTCCCCAAAGGCCTTCCCCTCCTCGTAGGCGTGGAGGACCCGCACCTCGCCGAAGGCCCCCTTCAGGACCCCGGTGTCCGCGGGCTGGCCGCCGGACTCCGGGTAGAAGAGGGTTTCGGAAAGCACGGCATAGTGCCCCTTCTCGTCGCTCCAGGCCCGCACCACCTGGGCCTGGAAGCGGGTGGCGTAGCTGTCCCGTTGGTAAAGCCTCACGCCCTCTAGAATAAGGAGGATGGCACCCCTGGACCGGGAGGAATGGGCAAGATGGCACGCGCAAGCCCGGCATACCCTGGCCTCCGGAAAGCAGGACCTGGAGGAAGGGGACCACGACTGGGCCAGCTTTAAGGCCCACCAGGCAGGGGAATACGCCCTTAAGGGGCTGCTACGGGGACTGGGACGGCCCGCCTTTGGACACGCCCTGATCCGCCTGCTCCAGGCGCTGAAGGAAGCGGGCCATGAGGTCCCCGAAGCCTTGGAAGAAAAGGCGCGCACCCTGGACGCCCATTACATTCCCGCCCGCTATCCCGATGCCTACCCCGAGGGAAGCCCCTACGAGTACTACACGCGGGCCCGGGCTGAGGAGGCCCTAAGGGCCGCCGAGGGCGTTCTGAAATGGGCAGAGGAGGTTTGGCGTGGCCTCGGAAGCCCTTAGGCTGCGAATGGCCGCCTGGGAGGCCCTCCTGGAAGAGGCCCGCGCCTACGCCACAAGGGTGCGGGAAACCCTGGGAGAGGCCCGGGTTTACCTTTATGGCTCGGTGGCCCGGGGTAGCTTCAACCTGGAAAGCGACATCGACCTCCTGGTGGTCTCCCCCCATCTGCCGAAAGACCCCATAGAACGCTTCCTCCTCCTCCAGGGCCTCAACCCCGGGCGGGTGGAGGCCAAGGGCCTAACCCCGGAGGAGTTCGCCAAGGCCATGGCCAAGGGGGCCCTGTGGTGGCTGGAAGGGGCCTTGGAGCTATGAGGGGGGAAAGGCTCGACAAGCTCCTGGCCCGCCTGGGCCTGGGGAGCCGCAAGGAGGTGGCCCGCCTGGTGCGGGCCGGGCGGGTGCGGGTGGCGGGGGAGGCGGTGCGGGACCCGGGCTTTCACGTGCCGGAAGGGGTTTCCGTGGAGGTGGACGGGAAGCCCCTGGCGCTTCGCCGCCACCACCACATCCTCCTGCACAAGCCCGCGGGGTACGTGACGAGCCGGGCCGAGGGGCCCAGCGTTTACGCCCTTTTGGAGGGGTTTCCCACCCGGGACCTCTCCCCGGTGGGCCGCCTGGACAAGGACACGGAGGGGCTCCTCCTCTTCACCACCGACGGGGAACTCCTCCACCGCCTCACCCACCCCCGGCGCAAGGTGGCCAAGCGCTACCGGGTCCACCTGGAGCGCCCGGCCACGGAGGAGGACCAAAGGGCCTTCGCGGAGGGGCTCTTCTTGGATGGGGAAAGGCTTTTGCCCGCGGAGCTCTCCTTCGGGGAGGACCCCACCCGGGTGGAGCTCGTCCTCTGGGAGGGGCGCTTTCACCAGGTGAAGCGCATGTTCCAGGCCCGGGGAAACCGGGTCCTCTACCTGAAGCGCCTCGCCTTGGGCCCCTTGGCGCTGGGGGATTTGCCCCTAGGGAAGGCCCGCCCCCTCGCCCCGGAGGAGGAGGCGGCCCTTTACCAGGCGGTAGGTTTGGCGGGCCAGGAGGCCTAAGTACCCTCTTGTGGCCTCCGCCACGACGGGGCCCCAAAAAGGCCCTGGGTATCGCCCTTCCTCCTTACCTACTGAGGCTGAGGCAGCTTCCGCGGGTCGGTACTCATGGGGAGATTGGGCCCCTTCCTGCCCCGGGGGTCCGTGGCCCAAGGATAGGGGCGGACAGGGTCGCTGCGTTCGGGGAGGGTAGGTCCGGGTTTCACCCCTCTTTAGTGTCCCGGCTGCTACCCTTGGGGCATGCGCCCTTTTTGGGCCCTCGCCCTTCTCTGGACCCTCCAGGCCGTAGGCCAGGGGACCGGAGCGATCTTCGAGGCCCTTCTGGTCCTGGAGGAAGACGTCATCGAGGAAGGCCGCCTGGTCACCTACACCGGGGTCCAGCGCTACCCTGTGGCCTCGGAGGCGGAGCTTTTGGCCCTCCTCCGGAGGCTCGCCCGCGACCCCCGGCCCCCCCGGTTCATCCTCCAGGAGGGGCGGTGGTGGGGGGTGGAGAAGAAGGGCATCGCCTTTGAGGAAGCCGAGGCCCTCGCCGCCTACCGGGAGGCCCTGGGGGCGGGGCGGAGGAGCTTCCGCCTGCCCGCGCGCCACACCCCCCCTAGCCCGAGCCTCCGAGACCTCTACGCCCTGGGGGTCAGGGAGCACCTGGCCACGGGGGAGACGGACTTCCGGGGCTCCAGCCGGGAGCGCACCCATAACCTGCTCCTGGCCTCCAGCAGGCTGGACGGCCTCCTCGTTCCTCCGGGGGCCTTTTCCTTCAACCGGGCCTTGGGGCCCATCACCCGCGAGGCGGGCTACCAGGAGGCCTTCGTCATCGTGGGGGACCGCACGGAACAGGGGGTGGGGGGTGGGGTCTGCCAGGTCTCCACCACCCTCTTCCGGGCCTTTTTCTTCGCGGGCCTCCCCATCCTGGAGCGCCACGCCCACAGCTACCAGGTGGCCTACTACAAGCCCACGGGCCTGGACGCCGCCGTGGTCCAGCCCTACAAGGACCTGAGGGCCCTGAACGACACCCCAGGGGCTATCTGGGTGCAGGCCTCCGCCCAGGGCACCACCCTCCGCTTCCACCTTTTCGGCACCCGGGACCGGGAGGTGCGCTGGGAGGGGCCTTTCGTCTCCGACCGCAGGCCGCCCCCGCCCCCCAGGGAGATCCCGGACCCCTCCCTGCCCCCCGGGGCCCGCAGGCAGGTGGACTTCGCCGCCGAGGGGGCCAGGGTGGAGGTGCGCCGCTCGGTGCGTTACCGGGACGGGAGGGTCCGCGAAGACCGGGTGGTGAGCCTCTACCGCCCCTGGGGGGCGGTGTACCTGGTGGGGCCTAGCCCACCTCGAGGAGCACCGCCCGCTCCACGGGGAGGAGGCGGTGGGGCTCCGTGAGCCGGGCCGCCTCGCCCCGTTTGAGGTGCAGGTAGCGTCCTTCGGGGAGGTCGATGACCAGCTCCCCTTCCAGGAGGAGGTAAAACCCACCTGCCTCCCGCTCCACGGGCTCCGAGAGGGTGTAGGCCCGCACGGGCACCCCGGGCACCTCCACCGGTCCTTGACGGGCCAGGCGCAGGAGGTGAAGCTTGAAGCTCTCCATCAGGGGGCCACCGCTTCCTTTTTGGCCCGACCCTTGCGCATGCGCAGCTTGAAGAGGGCCCGCTGGGCCAGCCTGGCCCCCTCCGGGGCCAGGGGCTCCCCGAGGGCCAAGGCCTCCACCGCCCTGCGCTCCTCCAGGGCAAGCTCGTTAAGGAAGGGTCTCAGCTCCTCCCAGTCCCTGGGCGGCTTGGGTGGGGAAGCCCCCTGCCCCCGGGCCTTCGCCCCAGTAGGGGCCGGTACCCCCCGGCTCGAGGCCGAAGCGGCCCTGCCGCGGGAACGCCTTCCTCCTTTGGAAGCCGAGGCCCCGGGAGGTTCGCTACGGGAAGCGGCCCGGGTGGAGGCTTTAGGGGAAGGGATCAGCTTGGGATCATGGGCCGGGCAAGCGGGGTTCATGCAGGCCCCTTCCCCCTTCCCCACCAAGGGCCAGCCGCAGGAAGGGCAGGTCCGGTCCAAAAGGGGGTAGAAGGAAAGGAAGTCGCAGGCATTGTTCTCGCACTTGTAGTAGGGCTTCCCCCGGCGGCTTCGCTTCTTTAGGACCTGGCCTCCGCATTTGGGGCAGGCGTGCCCCGTGGGCTCGCCGTCGTCCCGGGTGTAATCGCACTCGGGGTAGCCGGAGCAGGCGATGAAGCTCCCGTACCGGCCTTCCTTGCGCACCAAGGGCTTGCCGCACTTGGGGCAGGCTTCCCCGATGGGCTCGGCCTCCTTCTTGCGCTCCAGGGGCTCGGTGTAGGTGCACTCCGGGTAGCCGGTGCACCCCAAAAACTGCCCGTAACGGCTCACCTTTAACTCCAGGGGCCTCCCGCACCGAGGGCAGGTCTTCTTGGGCACCTGGGAAAGCTCCCCCAGAAAGGGCTCATAAAACTCCCAGACCACCTGGGGCCAGGGGGCTTTTCCCTCCTCCACCTGGTCCAGGCGGTCCTCCATGCGGGCGGTGAACTCGTAGGCCACCACCTGGGGGAAGCGTTCCTTGAGGTAGCGGGTCACCTGGCGGCCCAAGGGCGTGGGCAGGAGGGTGCGCCCCTTGCGCACCGCGTACCCTCGCTTTTCCAAGGTTTCCAGGGTAGGGGCGTAGGTGGAGGGGCGGCCGATGGAAAGCTCCTCCATGGTCTTCACCAGGGTGGCGTCGGTGTAGCGGGGCGGGGGTTCGGTAAAACGCTGCTGGGCCCTGACCTCCACGGGCTCGGCCCTTGCGCCCTCCGCCACCGGGGGCAAGGGGGGCTCCGCTTCCCCTTCTTGGCCCTCCTGCGGGCCCCCTCCCTCATCCCCCCGCCCCCAGGCCTTCAGGTACCCCTCAAAGCGGAGGACTGAGCCCGAGGCCCGAAAGGTGAAGCGGGGTTTGGCACCCTCGTCCTGGAGCAGGACCACCGTCTGCTCGTAGAGGGCATCCCGCATCTGGCTGGCGATGAAGCGCCGCCAGATGAGGTCGTAAAGGCGGTATTCCTCCTCGGAAAGGTACCGCCTCACGCCCTCAGGGGTGCGCCGCACATCGGTGGGCCGGATGGCCTCGTGGGCGTCCTGCACCCCCTCCTTGCGGTTCCGGTAGACCCGGGGACCTTCGGGCAGGTACTCGGGGCCAAAGAGCTTCTGGACCACCTCCCGGGCGGCCTGTAGGGCCTCAGGGGAAACCCGCACCGAGTCGGTGCGCATGTAGGTGATGAGACCCACGGTGCCCTCGGGGAGGTCCACCCCCTCGTAGAGCCGCTGGGCGATGCGCATGGTGCGGGCGGCGGTGTAGCCCAGGCGGCTAGAAGCGGCTTGCTGCAGGGTGGAGGTGGTGAAGGGAGGCGGGGGAGATTTGCGGCGCTCCTTGGTCTCCACCTGGACCACCCGGTAGGCCCGCCCCCTGGCCTCCTCGGCCAAAGCCTTGGCCTGGGCCTCGTGGGCCAGGTGGAGCTTCCCCTCCTTTTCCCCTTGGCCGGTCCAAAGCCGCTTGCCCTCCACCTCGTGGAGGCTTGCGGCAAGGGCCTTGTCCTGGCCCAGGGCAAACACCCCCTCGAGGGTCCAGTACTCCTCCCGCTGGAAGGCCTCAATCTCCTCCTCCCGCTCCACCAAAAGCCTTAAGGCCACGCTCTGCACCCTGCCGGCGGAGAGGGCCCGCTTGCGGAACTCCAGGGAAAGCAGGGGGGAGAGGTTGTAGCCCAGGAGCCGGTCCAAGACCCTCCGGGCCTGCTGGGCGTCCACCAGGTTCTGGTCGATGGGCCTGGGGCGTTCCACCGCCTGGCGCACCACCTTGGGGGTGATCTCGTGGAACTCCACCCGCAAAGGCTCCCCCGGATCGCGGCCCAGAAGCCTGGCCACGTGCCAGCCGATGGCCTCCCCCTCCCGGTCGGGGTCGGTGGCGATGAGGAGGCGCTTGCCCTTGGCGGCCTGCCTCAACGCCTCCACCACCGGCTTCTTGTCCTTTTTCACCTCGTAGGTGGGGGCGAAGTCCCGCTCCGCATCCACCCCAAGCTCCCTCTCCGGCAGGTCGGCCACGTGCCCCAGGCTGGCCCGCACCTCGTAGCCGGGGCCCAGCATCTTCTGGATGCTCCTGGCCTTGGCGGGGGACTCCACCACCACCAAGGCCGCCTGGCCCCCACCTGCGGCAGGGCCTGCTGCGAGCCCTTTCCCCGGGGCTTTGGCCCCCGGTCCTGGGCGCTTGGCTTCTCCCCTCGGCATCGCCCCCTATTTAGGGGCGTGGAGGTGGTCTTGTCAAGGCTGCGGCTCCTCTTTCGCTTTCAGGCCGGCCCCGGGATAGCCCCTAGGCAGGAGCCTCCGCTCCCAGGCGGCCTTTAGGAGCTCCTCCCGGAAGTCGGGGTGGGCCACCTCGATGAGGGCCAGGGCCCGCTCCCTAAGGGAGCGGCCGAAGAGCTCCGCCACCCCCCACTCCGTGACCACGTAGTGCACGTCCGCCCGGGTGGTGACCACCCCCGCCCCCGGGCGCAGGTAGGGGACGATGCGGCTATGCCCTTTGGCGGTGGAGGGGAGGGCGATGATGGGTTTCCCCCCCTCGCTCCTCGCCGCCCCCCGGATGAAGTCCAGCTGGCCCCCGAAGCCGGAGTAGATCCGGGTGCCGATGGAGTCCGCCACCACCTGGCCGGTGAGGTCCACCTCGATGGCGGAGTTGATGGCCACCATCTTGCGGTTCTGGGCCACCACGAAGGGGTCGTTCACGTAGTCCGTGGGGTGGAGCTCGAAGAGGGGGTTGTCGTGGACGAAGCGGTAGAGCCTCTCCGAGCCCAGGACGAAGGTGCCGATCACCTTGCCGGGGTGGAGGGTCTTTTTGGCCCCGGTGATGAGGCCCTTCTCAAAAGCCTCGAGGACCCCGTCGGAGATCATCTCCGTGTGCACCCCCAGGTCGCGGCGGCCCTCCAGGCTGGTCAAGACGGCGTCCGGGATGGCCCCGATGCCCATCTGCAGGGTGGCCCCGTCCTCGATGAGGCCCGCCACGTGCTCCCCGATGCGCCTTTCCACCTCCCCGAAGCCTTCCCGCTTGAGCCCCGGCAGGGGCCAGTCCACCTCCACGATGGCGGTGAAGCGGGAGACGTGGACGAAGGTGTCCCCCAGGGTCCTCGGCATCCTGGGGTTCACCATGGCGATCACTAGGGGGGCGGCTTCGAGGGCCGCCTTGGTGGCGATGACCTCCACCCCCAAGGAGGAGAAGCCGTGCTCGTCCGGGGGGGAGACCTGGACGATGGCCGCGTCCAGGGGGAGGATGCGCCTTTTGAAGAGCCAGGGCACCTGGTGGAGCATGATGGGCACGTAGTCCGCCCGGCCCTGGTTCACCGCCTCCCGGTCCGCGGGGCCCACGAAGAGGGAGCGGCGGCGGAAGTGCCCTTCCATCTCCGGGGGGGCGAAGGGGTCTTCCCCGAGCTGGAGGAGGTGGACGAGTTCCACCCCCTGTAGCTCGTCCTTGCGGGCGGCGAGGGCCTTGAGGAGGGGCGTGGGGGTGGCGGCGTTGCCGGAGACAAAGACCCGCATCCCCGGTTGGATGAGGCCCACGGCGTCCTCGGCGGAGGTCAGCTTCTTGCGGTAGCTCATTCCAGGTGGCCTCCTTTCTGGCCCAGGAGGAGGTAGGCCCCCTGGCGGAGTTCGGGCACCCCCAGGGGATCTTCCTCCACCCGAAGGAGGAAGGGGAGAAGGGTGGCGGTGAGGGCGTGGCTGGCGGTGCGGGGCACCAGGGCGGGGACGTTGGGGAGGCAGAAGTGGGTGATCCCCATCTCCTGGTAGATCCCGGGGCGGCTCGTCTCCGCGATCCCCCCCTGGTCGATGGCGAAGTCCAGAAGCACCGCCCCCGGGCGCATGCGGGCCATCAGGTACCGGGAGAGGAGGACGGGGGCCCTTTCCCCGGGCACGGCCACCGCCCCCACCAGGACGTCGGCGAAGGCCGCGTACCGCTCCAGGCGGCTTTGGGTGGTGAGGGCGGTCACGGCGCCCCTCGCCTCCCTGGCTGCCTCCTCCAGGGCGGAAAGTTCCCTGTCCAGCACGTAGACCGAGGCTCCCGCCCCCAGAAAAGCCCGGGCGGCGGCCCGCCCCAGGGTTCCAGCCCCCAGGACCACCACGTCCGCCGGGGGGATGCCGGGAAGGCCGGAGAGGAGGACCCCGGGCCCCCAGGGGGCCTCGAGGAGCCTCCCCGCGATCTGGGGGGCGAGGCGTCCGGCGATCTCGCTCATGGCCCGGAGGACGGGGCGCCTACCCTCCGTCCCCACCAGCTCATAGCCGATGGCGGTGATCCCCTTTTCCGCCATGGCCTCCACCAGGCCCGACTCCGCCACCGCCAGATGCAGGAAGCCCATGACCGTGGCTCCGGGACGGAGAAGGACCACCTCCTCCAGGGTGGGCCGGCCCACCTTGAGCACCACCTCCCCCCGGCCAAAGGCCTCCTCCCGGCTCACCAGCCGGGCCCCGGCCTCCTCGTAAAGGGGGTCGGGGAAGCCCGCCCGCTCCCCCGCTCCCCGCTCCACGTACACTCGGTGCCCCCGGGCCACCAGCTCCCGCACCCCTTGGGGGGTAAGGGCCACCCGGCCTTCCCGCACCTCTTCCCCGAAGGGGGGGAGGGTCTTGAGCACGCCCTGCTCCTTGGGTAGACCGAAGTCCATGCCCACCTCCTAGACCCAAGCTTAAGCCCCTCGCTGGGGCTGGATGTCCCTCGCCCTTCTCATGGCCTTCTGGCCTAGGCTCTACCCGTGGAGGCCTTCGCCCACTGGCTCTTCGTGGCCCTTTGGGGCCTCGCGGTCCTCCTCACCTTTCTGCCCTTTTTCCCCGCCACCCTCCTGATCCTAGCCGCCGCCTTCCTGCACGAACTCCTCCTGGGGTTCCAGGACCTGAGCGTGGGGCTTTGGCTCCTCCTGGGGGCCTTGGCCCTTTTGGCCATGGCCGTGGACAACCTGGCCGCCCTCCTCGGGGCCCGGCGTTACGGGGCGGGCCGGGCGGGGCTCTGGGGGGCCTTCCTGGGGGCCCTTCTGGGCCTCCTCCTGGGGGTGTGGGGGGTCTTGGTCCTACCCTTCCTCCTGGCCTGGCTTTTTGAGCTCTTTTCGGGCAGAGGACCCAAAGAGGCCCTTAGGGCCGCCTGGGGTACCCTGGTAGGCCTCATGGGAGGGGTGGTGGCCAAGGCCATCCTCCACGTGGCCATGGGGCTTCTGGTGATCCAGGCCATTTTTTAGGGGCTTGGGGTATGCTTTTCCCCGTGAACCTGGTCTTCGTCACCCGCGAGGGGCGTGGTCTTTGCCAAGGGGCGGAGGGGGCCCCCCGGGCCCTGGGCGTACCCTATGGGCGCCGGGATGTGGACCAAGGCCCCGAGCTTTTCCGCCTTTACACCCTTCGGGTACCCGCGCTCCTCCTGGGGGAAGGGGTGCTTTGGGAAAGGGCCTTTGGGGAGAAAGACCCCCTGGCCCTTGGCGGGCGGCAGGCATCCCGGGGAGGTGAGGCGTGAACCCCACCCTGATCGAAATCGGCCCCTTGCGCATCCAGTGGTACGGCTTCCTCCTCACCCTGGCCATCTTCGTGGGCTTCGCCCTGGCCAAGCGCCGCCTCAGGGCCTGGGGGTTCGACGCCGACCGCTTTGAAACCGCAGCCTTCTGGGCGGTGGTCTTCGGGGTGGTGGGGGCCAGGCTGGGCTATGTGCTCACCTCCCCGGGCCCCTTCCTGCAGAACCCGGTGGAGATCCTCTACGTGTGGCACGGGGGGCTCTCCTTCCACGGGGCCGTTTTGGGGGGGGGCCTGGCCTTCTGGTACCTCCACCGCTTCCGGGGGCACCCCTTATGGCCCTACCTGGACGCGGCCACCCCGGGGGTGGCCTTGGGCATCATCGCCGGCAGGATCGGGAACCTGATGAACGGCTCCGACACCGTAGGCCGCCTCACCTCCTTGCCCATCGGCTTCACCTGGCCGGAGTGGGCGGTGGGTTTCCCCGGGGTCTGCCCGGGGATCGACGACATCTCCCAGGTCTACTGGTGCCAAGAGCTGGTGCGGGGCCCCGTCCACCTCACCCAGGTCTACGGGGCCCTGGTGGGGCTCATCCTCCTTCCCCTTGCCTATTACTGGCTAAAGAAGAAGCCCTTCTACGGCTACGCCTTCTGGAACTTCATCCTCTGGTACAGCCTCCTGCGCTCGGTGTTGGAGGAACCCTTCCGCCTGAACCCCCTGTGGCTTCCCGTCTACCGCAACGACGAGCTGGGCCTCGGCCTCTTCACCGCCACCCAGGTGGTGAGCCTGCCCCTCATCCTCCTCTCCCTCTACATGCTCCGCCGCCTGGGGCGGGCTTCGCGGTAGGATGGCCCTATGCACGCCCACGTGATCCTGGCCGCGGGGCAGGGGACCCGGATGCGGTCCCACCTGCCCAAGGTGCTCCATCCCCTCCTGGGCAAGCCCCTGCTGGCCTACGCGGTGGAGACCGCCTTGGCCCTGGGACCGCAAAGGCTGGTGGTGGTGGTGGGCCATGGGGCCGAGCAGGTGATGGGAGCCCTAAGGGCCTATCCGGTGGAGGTGGCGGTGCAGGAGGAGCAGCTCGGCACCGCCCACGCCCTCCTGCAGGCGGAGCCCTTCCTCCAGGGCTTCTCCGGTCCCGTGCTGGTCACCCAGGGGGACACCCCCCTCCTGCGCCCGGAGACCCTGAGGGCCCTCCTGGAGGGGGTGCGGGAGGGGGCGGGGATGGCCCTCCTCACGGTGGAGCTCCCTGACCCCACCGGCTACGGCCGCATCCTGCGCCAGGGGGAGGAGGTCTTGGGCAACGTGGAGGAGAAGGACGCCTCCCCCGAGGTAAGGGCCATCCGCGAGGTGAACGCTGGGGCCTACGCCTTCGGCGGCTTCCCCCTGCAGGCCCTAAGGGAGGTGCGGGCGGAAAACGCCGCCCGGGAGTACTACCTCCCCGACCTCATCGCCATCTACCGGGCCCAGGGGCGGAGGGTGGTGGCGGTCAGGGGGGGGGCGGAGGAGGCCCTGGGGGTGAACACCCGGGAGGAGCTGGCCCGGGCGGAGGGGGTGCTCCTCCAAGCCCTTCGCCGGGCGTGGATGCTGAGGGGGGTGCGGATGATCCTCCCGGAGAGCGTCTACCTCGAGCCCTCGGTGGAGCTTGCCCCCGACGCCACCCTCTGGCCGGGGGTGGTGCTCAAGGGCAAGACCCGCATCGGGGAAGGGGCGGAGGTGGGGCCTTATGCGGTGCTGGAGGACACGGTGCTGGAACCCGGGGCCCGGGTCCTGGCCCACACCGTGGCCCAAGGGGCGGTGGTGGGGCGGGGAGCCTCGGCGGGCCCCTTCGCCCGGCTCCGCCCGGGGGCGGTCCTCCGGGAAGAGGTCCACGTGGGCAACTTCGTGGAGGTGAAAAACAGCCTCCTCCACCCCGGGGTCAAGGCGGGGCACCTGGCCTACCTGGGGGATGCGGAGGTGGGGGAGGGGGCCAACATCGGGGCCGGGGTCATCACCGCCAACTTCGACGGCAAGCGCAAGCACCAGACCCGGATCGGCAAGGGGGCCTTCATCGGCTCCAACGCCGTCCTGGTGGCCCCGGTGGAGGTGGGGGATGGGGCCATGGTGGGGGCGGGGAGCGTGATCACCCAGGAGGTGCCGGAGGACGCCCTGGCGGTGGCCCGGGGGAGGCAGCGGAACCTGGAGGGCTACGCCCGCAGGTGGCGGGAGCGGGGCTAAGTACCCCGTCGTGGCTTGCGCCACGACGGGGGCCCCAGAAAGCCCATGGAAAAGCCACCTGAGCCTTTACCTATGGGGCAACCTTGGTGCACAGGCACTTAAGCACACCGTCCCGGTCCGGGCTGCGAAGGGGCCCGAAGGGGCCACGGGCGCTTTTCCCTGGTGGCGGCCTTCCCCCGCGGGTACCCGGGCCCGAAGAGGGGGCATGGCGCTCCATTCCCGCCGCCCGGGGTGCTACACTGAACCTATGAGCCTGGGACCCATGGAGATCCTGGTCATCCTCCTCATCGCCCTCCTCCTCTTTGGCCCCAAGAAGCTCCCCGAGCTGGGGCGCTCCCTGGGCCAGAGCATCCGCGAGTTCAAGCGGGGGGCGCAGGAGATCCGCGAGGAGCTGGAGAGGAGCATGGACGTGCGGGAGGAGCCTAGGCCCAAGCCGGCCCCTGCGCCCGCCGGGGCCGAGGCCTCGGTGCCCCCCAAGGAGGAGAAGCCCGCTGAGGCGGAGGGTAAGGCTTGAAGGAAGCCCCCCTGGTCGAACACCTGGAGGAGCTCCGAGCCCGCATCCTCCGGGCCGTCTTGGCCTGGGCGGTGATGACGGGGGTGGCCTTTGCCTTCCGGGTGCAGCTTCTGGACTGGCTCAGGCGCCCCCTGGACGCGGCCGCGGCCCGGCACGGGATCCAGGTGAACCTCATCGTCCTGGACATCGTGGAGCCCTTTTTCGTTTCCCTGAAGGTGGCCGCTTTCGGGGGGCTCGTCCTGGCCCTGCCCTTCATCGTCTACCAGGTCTGGGCCTTCATCGCCCCCGGGCTTTACGAGCACGAGAAGCGTCTGGCAGTGCCCTTCCTTCTGGGGGCGGGGTTCAGCTTCGCCCTGGGGGCCCTTTTCGCCTACCTCGTCCTCCTGCCCTTCGTGGTCCCCTTCCTCCTGGGCTTCTTGGGGGACGTGGTCACCCCCCAGATCTCCATCGGCCGCTACATGGGCCAGATGCTGATGATGATGGCCGCTTTGGGCCTGGTCTTCGAGATGCCGGTGGTGAGCTACCTCCTGGCCCGGCTGGGCCTCCTCACCGCCGACTTCCTCCGCCGCAACTGGCGGGTGGCCATCGTCCTCCTCCTCTTTGTCTCTGCCCTCATCACCCCCGCGGACGTCTTCAGCATGGTGGTGGTGGCCCTGCCCCTCTTCGTCCTCTACTGGGTTTCGGTGATGGTGGCGGGGGTGGCCGAGCGCCAGCGGGCCCGGCTGGAGGGTCAGGAAGCCGCTTGACACCTCGGGGAGCTTTGCCCCCAAAATAGCCCATGGACGAGCGCATCCTGGCCCTGAGGCGGGAGGTGGACCGGGTAAACCGGGAGATCCTGCGCCTCCTCTCCGAGCGGGGGAGGCTGGTGCAGGAGATCGGCCGCATCCAGACGGAGCTCGGCCTCCCCCACTACGACCCCAAGCGGGAGGAGGAGATGCTGGCCTACCTCACCGCGGAAAACCCGGGGCCCTTCCCCCAGGAGACCATAAGGAAGCTCTTCAAGGAGATCTTCCAGGCCAGCCTGGACCTGGAGGAACGCCAGGACCGGAAGCGGTTTCTCTACTCCAAGAAGCACAAGCCCGAGCCCACCCGGGTGCGGGTGAAGGACGTGGTCTTCGGGGAAAGGCCCCTCCTCATCGCCGGGCCCTGCGCCATCGAGTCCGAGGCACAGGTGATGGAGACCGCCCGCTTCCTGGCCGAGCGGGGGGTGCGGGTCCTCCGGGGCGGGGCCTTCAAGCCCAGGACCAGCCCCTACGGCTTCCAGGGCCTGGGGGTGGAGGGGCTGAAGCTCGGCCGCAGGGCGGCGGACGCCTTCGGCATGGTCTTCGTCACCGAGGTGCTGGACACCCGGGACGTGGAGGTGGTGGCAGAGTATGCGGACATCCTGCAGATCGGGGCCCGCAACATGCAGAACTTCGCCCTCCTCAAGGAGGTGGGCCGGGCGGGGCGGCCCGTCCTCCTCAAGCGGGGGCTTTCCGCCACCATGGAGGAGTGGTTCTACGCCGCGGAGTACATCCTCTCCCAGGGGAACGAGGGGGTGATCCTGGCGGAAAGGGGCATCCGCACCTTTGAGCGCTGGACCCGGAACACCCTGGACCTCTCCGCTGTGGCCCTGGCCAAGCAGGAAACCCACCTGCCGGTGATCGTGGACGTGACCCACGCCGCCGGGCGCACGGACCTCCTCGCCCCCCTGGCCCGGGCGGCTTTGGCGGTGGGGGCGGACGGGGTGCACGTGGAGGTCCACCCCAACCCCAAGGTGGCCCTTTCGGACAACCAGCAGCAGATGGACTTCGCCCAGTTCACCCGCTTCCTGGAGGCCATACGGGACCTCCTCCCCGAGGGGTAGATGGGCTTTTGGGACAACCTCCTCCACGCCTTTCTCAAGGCCACGGACCCCAGGCCCCGCTACACGGAGGGCCGCTGCCTCCTTTACAAGAACAGCGTGGGAGGATGCGACCGCTGCTACGGGGCCTGCCCCCGGGGGGCGGTGCGCCTTGAAGGGTGGCGGGTGGAGCTGGACGAGGTGCTCTGCACGGGGTGCGGCCTCTGCACCGGGGTCTGCCCCGGCGTGGCCCTGGAGTTTCCCCTGGGGGCCATCCAGGAGGCCCTCATCCGGGGGAGGGGCAAGCTCCGCTGCTCCCAGGCGGAGGGCAAGGGGGAGGAGGTCCTCTGCCTCGGCCGCCTCACCCCGGGGCTTTTGGCCGAGGCAGGAAGCCGCTTCGGCAAGGTGGTCCTCGCCCGGGGGGACTGCGCGGCCTGCAAGGTGGGCGGCCCCACCGTTCCCGAGCACCTGGCCCGCATGGCCGAGGAGGCGGGGCGCTACCACCCCGTGGAGGTGGAGGTCCTCGAGGGGGCCCTGCCCGGGGAGAGGGTGGGCCGGCGGGAGCTCTTCCAGGCCCTCGCGGGGGGTGCCCGGCGCACCGCCGCCGACCTGGTCCCCGAGCTTCCCCTGCCGGAGGAGCCCGAGGCCAAGGGCCCACCCCCGGAGCTCCGCCTGCGCCTCCTGGCGGCGGGCCGCGCGGAGGCGGTGCGCTGGCCCCGGATCCAGGTGGAGGAGGGCTGCACCCTCTGCCCGGTCTGCACCAACGTTTGCCCCACGGAGGCGGTGCGCCGGGTGCGGGAAGGGGAGGAGTACGTGCTGCGCCTCCAGGTGGCGGTCTGCACCGGCTGCGGAGCCTGCGTGCAAAGCTGCCCCCCCCAGGTGATCCGCCTGGGGGAGGCCTCCAAGGCGGAGGTGGGGGAGGAGGTGGAGCTTTACCGGGGGAAGCCCCCCTGGTACGACCTCTAGCCCCCCCAGGGCCCCGGCCGGGGTTGCCTAAAAACCGTCCAGACGGTAGGATGCCCGGGGTGAGGGGAGGTCTGCGCCAGCGGTTGCTCCAAGCCGCCCTGGAGGTCCTGCGGCAGGAAGGGCTCCTGGCCCTTACCCTGGAGCGGGTGGCGGAGCGGGCGGGGGTGAGCAAGGGGGGGCTTCTCCACCACTTCCCCACCAAGGAGGACCTGCTGACGGGTCTTTTGGAACGGGAGCTGGACCGCTTCGAGGAGGCGGTGCGGGCCTCGGGCCGGCCCTTCCTGGAGGGCTACGTCCGCCTCGGCCATCGGGACGAGACCGGGGTGTTCCTCGTCCTCCTGGCGGCCTCAGCCCTATACCCCGGGCTTTTGGAGCGGGCCCGCGCCCGCTTTCGCGCCTGGCTGGGGCGGCTTCCCCCCGGCCCCGAGGCCCTCCTGATCCTCCTGGCCACGGACGGCCTTCGCCTGGCGGACCTCCTGGGCACCCTCTCCCCTCCCGAGCGGGAGCGGGCCCTGGAGGCCCTCCTGGCCCGGGCCCAGGAGGTGGCGGGGTGATGCCCTGGCTCTACCTCCTCCTGGCCATCCTCTTCGAGGTGGCGGCCACCAGCAACCTGAAACTCGCCCAGGGGTTCACCCGCCTCCTCCCCAGCCTGGCGGTGGTGGTGGGCTACGCCCTGGCCTTCTACTTCCTGGGCCTGAGCCTCAAGGCCATCCCCTTGAGCGTGGCCTATGCCATCTGGGCTGGCCTCGGCACCGCCTTGGTGGCCCTGGTGGGGATCCTCTTCTTCGCCGAGGCCCTCACCCTGCCCAAGCTCCTGGGCCTCCTCCTGGTGGTGGCGGGGGTGGTCCTCCTCAACCTGAGCGCAAACGCCCATGGGCCCTGAGGCCCCTTCTGCCCGGGCTTGCCCGGGGGTTGCCCGGAGGGTGGGGATGCCTCTGAGGGGGGCCTTAGGGCGTGGTATAAAGGGGAGCAAGCCATGGATGCGGACGCCATCGTGGTGGGAGGGGGGCTCGCTGGCCTGGTGGCGGCCACGGAGGTCGCCGCTAGGGGCAGGCGGGTCTACCTCCTGGAGCAGGAACCCCATCTGGGGGGGCAGGCCTACTGGTCCTTCGGGGGGCTTTTCCTGGTGAACTCCCCGGAGCAGCGGCGCTTAGGCATCCGGGACTCCCTGGAGCTTGCCTGGCAGGACTGGTTTGGGGCTGCGGGGTTCGACCGGGAGGAGGACTACTGGGGTCGGCTGTTTGCCCAGGCCTACCTGGACTTCGCCGCCGGGGAGAAGCGGGCCTGGCTCGCCGCCTTAGGGGTGCGCTTTTTCCCGGTGGTGGGCTGGGCCGAGCGGGGCGGGGGCTTGGCCACCGGGCACGGGAACTCCGTGCCCCGGTTCCACATCGTCTGGGGGACGGGGCCAGGGCTCTTGCAGCCCTTCTTGCGGCGGGCGAGGGAGCTTGAGGCAAAGGGTTTCCTCAAGGTCTTCCTCCGCCACCGGGCCGAGGAGGTGCTGGTGGAGGGAGGGAAGGCGGTGGGGGTGGCGGGGGTGGTCCTGGAGCCGGACCCCGCGCCCCGAGGGGCCCCTTCCAGCCGCAAGCCCGCGGGGGAGTTCCGCTACCTTGCCCAGGCGGTGGTCCTGGCCACCGGGGGCCTCGGGGCCAACCTGGACCTGGTGCGCCGCTTCTGGCCCGAGCGTATGGGCAAGCCCCCAGGGAGGATGCTCTCCGGGGTGCCGGACCACGTGGACGGCTCAGGACTGTTCCTGGCCGAGCGAGCGGGGGCCAGGCTGGTGAACCTGGACCGCATGTGGCACTACCCCGAGGGGGTGGAGAACCACACCCCCATCTGGAGCCACCACGGGATCCGTATCCTCCCCGGGCCCTCCGCCCTCTGGCTGGACGCCACGGGGAAAAGGCTTTCCCCACCCCTCTTCCCGGGGTTTGACGCCCTGGAAACCCTCCGGTATCTCCGAAACACGGGGTTTGACTGGAGCTGGTTTCTCCTGGACCTCAAGACCTTGGCCAAGGAGTTCGCCCTCTCGGGCTCGGAGCAGAACCCGGACCTCACCGGGAAAAGCTGGCTCCACGTGGTGCGCAACCGCCTCTTCGGCCCCGCAGGGCCAGTGCGGGCCTTTTTGGAGCGGGGGAAGGACTTTTTGATGGCGGACGACCTCTCCGACCTGGCTCGCAAGATGGACGCCCTGGCCCCCGGGGTGCTGGACCCGGTGCGGCTGGAGCGGGAGGTGAAGGCCCGGGACCGGGAGCTTCTCCACCCCTTCTGCAAGGACGCTCAGGTCCAAGCCCTGCAGGTTTTCCGGCGCTATCCAGGCGACCGGTTCTTCCGGGTGGCCAAGCCCCATCCCTTTCTGGGGGGCAGAGGCGGGCCCCTGGTGGCGGTGCGCCTCTGGACGCTCACCCGCAAGACCCTGGGGGGCATCCAGACCGACCTCAAGGGCCGGGCCCTCACGCCCCAGGGGGAGCCCCTCCCCGGACTCTTCGCCGCTGGGGAGGCCGCGGGGTTTGGCGGCGGGGGCGTGCACGGGTACAAGGCCTTGGAGGGCACCTTCCTGGGAGGGTGCCTCTTCTCCGGCCTCTTGGCAGGCCGGGGGTTGGCCGAAGGGCTAGAATAGCCCCATGCGCTTGCACCACGTGGGCATCGCGGTGGTGGATCTGGAGGAGGCCAAGGCCCGCTACCGCCTCCTGGGGTTTACCCCGGTGGCGGAAGGGGAGGTGGCGGCCCAGGGGGTGCGGGTGGCCATGCTCCGGGGCGAGGGGGAAACCCTCCTGGAGCTCCTCGCCCCTACGGGGCCCACCACCCCTGTGGGCCGCTTCCTGGAGAGGCGGGGCCCCGGGCTTCACCACCTGGCCTTCGCCACCCCGGGGATCGAGGCCGAGCTTGCCCGGCTCAAGGCGGAGGGGGCCAGGCTCGTGGACGAGACCCCCAGGCCGGGCTTTGGCGGGCATCGGGTGGCCTTCCTCCACCCCTCCTCCGGCCTCGGGGTGCTGTGGGAGCTGGTGGAGGAGTAGCCCGGAGGTGCGCCCCCTTCCCCTCTTCCTGGCCCTCGGGCACATGGGCCTCATTTGGTACCTTTCCGGCCAGCCCGCGTCCGGGGTGGGCCTCCCCCACCCCTGGGACAAGGGGGCCCACCTCCTGGCCTACCTGCTCCTCGGCTTCCTCCTGCGCCTGGGCCTCGGGGCCTTCCTCCCCGCCTTCCTCCTCGCCGCCCTCTACGGAGGGGTGGAGGAGTGGCGCCAGGGCTTCGTCCCCGGGCGGGAGCGGGATCCCTGGGACCTCCTGGCCGACGCCCTGGGGGCCTGGGTGGGGGCTAGGCTGGGGGGTAGATGGGAAGCTCCAAAAAGCGCCCCCCCTTAGACCCCGCCGCCAGGAGGATGGCCTCGGCGATGAGCCCGGGGGCGATCCAACGGCTGGGGTCGGCCTCGGGCATGGCCTTCCGGTTGGCCTCGGTGTCCAGGGTGCCCATGGGGTAGACGAGGAGGAAGCGCACCCCCTCCACCTCCCCTTGCAGGGAGCGGAGGAGGCTGGCCAAGGCGGTCTTGGCCATGGTGTAGAGGGCCCTTCCCGGCCCGGCCCCCGTCCAGGCGGGCCCGGCGGCGATGGCGGCGAAGAAGCCCTCCCCCCGCCTTTCCATGTAGGGGAGGACCGCCCTCAGCAGGTTGAAGGCGGTGCGTAGGTTCAGGTCCAGCATCCAGTCGTAAAGCCCGGGGTCGGAGTCCAAAAAACGCCCCGCGGCGAAGCCCCCCACGGTGTGCACCACCCCATGGAGGGGAGCCTCCCGCTCCGCGAAGCGGGCCAGGGCCTCCGCCTCCTCCAGGCGGGTGAGGTCGGCCACGAAGGTCCGGGCCCCCACCGCTTTGGCCCTTTCCGCCATGCGCTCCTCCCGGGGGTCGGAGAGGAAGAGCCGGGCTCCCGCCCTGTGGAGGGCGGGGATCACCGCCCGGGCCAATGCCCCCCCCGCCCCCGTGACCAGAAACGCCTTGCCCTGGAGCATGGTCCTATTCTACCGGGATGAAGGCCAAGGAACGTGGGCTGAAGCCCAGGCCCACCGCCCGCAGGAGGAGGGGCGGGGAGGGGAAGAGGTCGAAGACCTCCAGGGCCGGGCCCCGGGCCAGGTAGAGGTAGGCGTCCTGGCCCACCAGCCCAGCGGTGTAGGTGCGGAAAGTCTCCCGGTGCCCGGAGTCCCGGGGCTCCAGGGTCTGGAAGCCCCGGCCGTAGACCACCACTCCCCCCACGGGGTCCAGGGCCAGCCGGGCCTCCCCGGGGAAGTCCCCCAGCACCCTCCGGCTTTGCAGGTCGTTCCCCTGCAAGGTGTACAGGCGCACCTCCTGGAAGGTGGCGGCCAGGCCCAGGAGGCGGCTTCCGTCGGTGCGCAGGTCGAAGGGGTCCTGGGCGGGGAGGGGGTCCAGGGGCCGCTCCCACCGGGGGGTGCCCCCGGGGTCCAGGGGGGGACGGTAGCCCAGGGCCTCCCGGGTGAGGTAGCCCAGGAGGTCCAGGACCCCCTGGGGGAGGAGGGCCAGGCGGGCCTCGAGGGGCAGGCCCGTGAGGTCGGCCTCCTGGGGGGTGCCGAGGCCGGGAAGGGCCAGGAGGAAGGCCCGTCCCGCCCCGGGGCAGTGGGCCAGGAGGGCCCGCTGCCCCAGGCGCAGGTACCCCCCGGCGCAGTCCGCGGGGAGGGAGGCGAGGGTGGGAGTGCCCTGCGGGGCGGCGTTTTCCGTGAAGCCCTGGGTGGGGTAGGCCTCCACCCGGTCGGGGAAGAGGAGGAAGAGCGTCCCCAAGGCGTTGCTGTAGGCCAGGTCCTGGAGGTCCGGGGTGCTCCAGGCGGTCACCGGGAGAGCCGTGCCCCCCTGGAGGTCCCGCGCCCGGTAGAAGCGCACCTCCCCCTCCCCCCCCGCGGCCACCAGGGCGGGCAGGGGGGGTTCCTGGCTTCCCGTGCAGCCCCAAAGGAGGGGGAAAAGGAGCGGCAGGAGCAATCCCAACCTTCTCACGGCAGACCTCCCAAGCGCACCCCTCCCTCCTCCAGGAGGATCTCCGCCGCCCTCCCCCCGGCCAGGAAGGCCAGGCCCATCCCGCCCCGCTGGGCGTCCAGGGTGAAGCGCAGGGCCCAGCAGCAGCGGTCCAGGACCAGGACGAAACGGGGCCTTAAGGGGTCCCCCGGCAGGTTCTGGGTGAGGAGGGCGGAGAGGTGTAGCCGGGTGTCCTCCCGCCCCACGAAGGTGAGGGTGGGGCCGAAGTTCCGCAAGGAGAGGCTGTACCCCTCGGGCCGGTCGGGGCGGCGGGCGTAGCTGAGGTTCCCCGAGAAGGCCAGGCCGGGGATGCCCCCTTCCCCCGCCGCGTCCGCGGGCACCGGCCGCCAGAGCTCCGCCCCCCCGCTGAAGGTGAGGTCGCGGAGGTAGACCCCAGGGTCGTCCACCTCCGGCAGGTGCAGGTTGGCCGTGAGGCGGAAGCCCACCTCGGGGAGGGCCTGGACCAGGCCCAGGCGCAGGTTGGTTCCCCGGAGGCCCTCCTGGTAGCGCCCGGAGAGGAGGAGGTCCAGCAGGGGCCCCGGGAGCGTCCCCGCCCGGTAGCCCAGGGCGTAGGCCAGGGCCTGGGGGTCCAGGGTGGCCTGGAGGGAGAGGCTTTGCGGGCCGAAGATGGCCTGGCCCGCGAGGGCCAGGGTATCCCGCTGCCAGTCCCGCCGCCCCTGGAGGGTGTAGGCGTTTGGGCCTTCCCGGAAGGCGAAGGTGAGGTCCGTGGTCAGGGGGCCTTCCCCGTTCAGGCCCTGGCGGTGGGCCAGGTTCAGGCTTCCCCCAGGGAGGGCGTAGGCCGCCTGGAGGAGGAGGGGGTCGAAGAGGGCCCTGGGGTGGTCGTAGCGGAGGCTGGCCCTGAGGGAGAAGGGGAAGGGGGTGAGGCTGCCCTCCAGGCGGGTCTCCAGGGGGCCTTCCCCCTCCAGGCCCTGGCGGTGGAGGAGGGTGAGGGCGTAGCCCCGGTCCTGGAGGGCGGCCTGGGCCTCCAGGGGCAGGTAGCGCCCCGCCTCCAGGTCCCGCCCCCCCCGGAGGCCCAGGAGGAGGGGGCGCTCCTGGAAGGCCAGGCCCAGGGTGGCCTGGTGGCTCCGCCGCTGGGGCAGGGCGTCGAAGCGGAAGGGGCTTTCCCCCTCCTGGACCAGCCGGGCGTAGCCCAGCTCCAGGCTGAAGCCTCCCAGGGTCTGGCGCAGGCTCGCCGCGGTAGCCCAGTCGATCTGGCGCTCGTACTCCCCGTCCGGGTTTTGCGTGGTGTAGTAGAAGCCCCGGAAGCGGTTCTCCGCCCGAAAGGCGCCCCCGGGCCAGGGGGTGAGGGCCAGGCTTTCGCTGTGGCTGAGGAGGGCCCGCCCCGCCCCGGCGTAGGGCCCGAGGGCCCGGGCGCTGCGGTTTAGGGGGTTGGTCTCCGCCTGGTAGTAGCCCAGGACCAGGCCCCCCTGGAGGCTGAAGGGGCCCTCCCGGAAGACCGGGCTTTGCGCCTCCACCTCGGGGAGGCGCTGCAGGAGCCTGGGGGGGGTGAGGGCGGGGTCGTGGACCCAAAAGCCCTCGGCCCGGAGGGCGTAGCGCCACTCCCCTGGGGTGGGGGTGCCGGGGAGGAAGGCCTCCAGGCGGAAGCGGGAAAGCCTTAGCCGGGTGTCGTCCCGCTCCAAAAGGGCGTTCACCGAGAACTCCCGCCGCCTCAGGACGTACTCCCCCCGGTACTGGAAGAGGTCGGGGGGGGTGTGGAGGAAGAAGTAGCGCTCCCGGGCCTCCCCGGTGCCCACGTGGTCGAAGCCCAAACCGTAGCCCCGCCCCTGGTAGTAGTGGAGGAGGGCGAACCCCAGGCCGAAGGGGGCCACGTAGGGGAGGGCGGCCTTCAGGTAAATCCCTCCCTCGTCCTGCCCCACCTCCAGCCGAGGCTGGCGTTCCGAGAGGAAGAGGAGGAGGACGGGAAGCTCCAAAAGGGGCTCCTCCCCCACCAGGAGGACCACCCCCCGCGCCACCACCCGGTCCCCCGGGTAGAGGAGGATCTCCCGGGCGCGGAAGGCGTAGTCGGGCACCTCGTGGCCGCAAGGGGCGCAGGGGGTGGCGTACCCCCTTTCCAGGAGGATGGCCCCCGCCGCCCGCTGGCAGAGGGGCCCGGTGAGGAGGAGGTCTCTGGCCTCGATGCGCACCGTGAGGGCGTCGAAGCTGCCGTCCCCCAGGTCCAGCTGCAGCTCCTCCGCCTCGATGAGGGTCCCCTCCCCGTCCCGGTAGCGCACCCTTCCCGAGAGGAGGAGGAGCCCCCGGGAGCGGAGGTAGACCACCCGTTCCGCCTCGATGGCCTCCCCCTCCCGCTCCAGGCGCACGGGGCGGCCGGTGAGGACGTAGACCTCCTCCTCCCCCTCGTGGCGGAGCTCCAGCCGCTCCGCCTCCACCACCCTCAAGACCCCCTGGGCCCAGGCGGGGGCGAGGAGGAGGAGAAGGACGAGCCACCTCACCGCCGCCCTCCCAGGAACAGGAGGAGGCCCAGGGCCCCGTAGACCAGGTTGGGCCCCCAGGCGGCGAGGAGGGGGTCTAGGGCGTTCTGCTCCCCCATGATCCGCCCCACGCTCCACGCAGCGTAGTAGAAGAAGGTGAGGACCGCCACCCCCACGAGCCCCAGGCTCCGCGAACCCCCGAGGAGGTAGAAGGCCAGGCCCGCGGCGAAGAGGGCGAAGACGGGGGCGGCCAGGGGCTCGGCGAAGCGGCGGTGGTAGGTGGTGGCCTCGAGGCCCGCCCTAAGCCCCAGGGCCCTGAGCCTTTCCACCTCCCGCCTAAGCTCGGCCAGGGTCATGCGGTTGGCGGGGTTCTGCCAGGGATCGAAGGTCAGGTCCTTGAGGACGATCTCCCCCCCCTGGAAGCGGGTGAGGGTGCGGGGGCGGTCCCCCTGGTAGGTGACCCGCAGGCCCTCCTCCACCCGCAGGACCCCTCCCTGGAACCTCCCTCCCTCGGCCACGAGCACCTCCTGCCGGGAGAGGACCCGTAGCCTGCCGATCCTCTCCCCTTCCACCTCCCCCACGTACACCACCCTTCCCTTGGCGTCCTGGAAGGCGGTTCCCGGGGTGAGGAGGGCCCGGGGCCGCTCCAGGACCTGCCGTCTCAGGAGGTCCTGCCCCGCCGCCAGGCTCCGCGGTACCAGCCCTTCCCCCAGGGCGAAGGCCAGGAGGCCGATCCCCCCCCCCAGGGCCAGGAGGGGCAGGAGCACCCGCTCCCGCCGGACCCCCAGGGCCAGGAGGGCCTTGAGCTCCGCGTCCTCGGCCATGCGGGAGAGGAGGAGGAGGAGGGCGAAGAGGTAGGCCACGGGGGCCCCCCGCACCACCGCCTCGGGGGTGCGGTAGAGGAGGTAGAGGAGGAGGGTGTAGGGGTCGCCCCCCTTGGCCACCAGGGGGGCCAGGACCTCGTAGACCGCCCCCGCCCAGAAGAGGAGGAGGAGGACGGCAAGCCCCAGGGCGAAGTGGCCCAAGGCCTCCCTAAGCAGGTAGCGGTCCAGGGTCCTCACCGCATCCTCCAGGTGAGCCCAAGGGCCAGGAGGCCGTAAAGGGCGTTGGGCAGGAAGGCCAGCAGGGGGTTCACGTCGTAGCGGGCCAGCTGGGCGCTTAGGGTCCAGAGCACGTAGTAGCCGAAGATGAGGAGGACCAGGGCCAGGAAGGCCCAGGCGGCCTGGCGGAAGGAGAGCCCGAGGGCGGCGGCCACCCACCCCAGGAAGAGCCCGCCCAGGGCGTCGGCCAGGCGGCGGTAGAGGGCGAAGCGGGCCCCGGGCTCCACCTGGCTGCGCTGCCAGAGCTCCCTCAAGGGCGTGGAGTCGTAGGGGTCGCGGGAGCCCAGGCTCTCCCGGGGGCGGAAGTGGACGGGGAAGGGAAGGGTGCCCTGGAAGGGCTTGAGGACCTCCCCCTCCAGCACGTACCCCCGGAGGTGCCACCCCTCCCGGTCCCAGACCCCTTCCCCGCCGCTGTAGACCCGGCCCTCCCCGTCCACCACCCGCACCCCCTGCAGCCGGTTCTGCCCCGCCTCGGGCCGTACCTCCTCCGCGTAGTAGACCCCGAGGCCCGGGGGGGCGTAGAGCTGGTTCCGCAGGGCCCCGCTCAAGACCCCTTCCCCGTAGAGGAGGCGGGTCAGGCGGGCGTCGTAGGCCTCCAGGGCCCGGGGGCGTACCTCGGCCAGGAGGAGGAGGTTGAGGAGGCTCACCAGGAGGGCGAGGAGGAGGAGGGGCCGGAGCAGGGCCCAGGGGGGCACCCCGGCGGCGTAGGCCGCCTTGAGCTCCGATCCCCGGATGAGGCGGGCGAGGCCCACCAGGACGGCGAAGACCAGGCCCAGGGGCAGGGCCAGGCTCAGGGTCCAGGGCAGGCGCAGCAGGACGAGCCCCAAGACGGCCTCGGCCCCGGCCCCCCGGGCGAGGAGCACCCCGGAGAGGCTGGAGAGCAGGTCAAAGGTGAGAAGGGCGACGAAGAGGAGGACCCCCACCAGGTAGGGAACCAGCACCTCCTTGAGGACGTAGCGCCCCAGCACCAGGCCGAGTATACGGAGGCCAGATGAGAAGCGGGGAAAGGCCGGACCCCTTGGCCCTTGACCGGACCCGGGCTGGCCCTAGGGGTGGGCGATCACGTGGACCACCGGCAGGCCGAAGCGTTCCGCCTGGGTGTGCACGTCCAGCCTTAGCCAGCGGGAAAGCCCCGGAGGGAGGGTGGCGAGGACGATTCCCTGGTAGGCCCCGGGGTGGGCTAGGAGCTCCTCCTCCAGGGCCAGAAGGGGGGAGATATCCCCGGGTTTGGCCTCCTCCACAGGGATGCCCTGGGCCTCGAGGGCTTCCTTGGCCGCCTCCGCCTCCCTTCGGGACCGTTCCCACACCTCGTTCTCCTCGTACACCCAGCCGGGCGGAGGCACGGCAGGCACCAGGAGGACGAAGCGGGCCTCTGGGTCTTGGGCCCTAACCTCCCGGAGTTTTTCCGCCAACTCTGGGCTTTTGGCCGTGCGATGGGCCACCACCAGGTACCGGGCCATGGGCCACCTCCTTGGTCTTCCCCTTCAGGCTAGGCCGGTCGTCCGGCCATGGGGGAGGAAAAGGCCACATTTGCCGACCGCGGATCGTCCCACCCCAGGGGGGCCTGGTCCTCAGCCCGAGAGGCTCCCTTGGGAGGAACGGTGCTGGACCGTCCCCTTCGGACCGAGAGAGGGAAAGGGTGCGGCGGACCAGGAATAACTCGGATATGCTCTAGCGTACTTGTTGCTCCCCCTTTGGAGACCCCTCGGAGAGGGGTTTTCTGCATACCACTTTACATAGCGGCAAGCCGTGGTATATTAAGGAGGTCAAGGGAACAGGCCGCCTGCGGGCGGCGGTTTTCCTTTATGGCACCAGGGCCACCTTGGTGGCCTGGCGCTCATGGAAGAGGCGGTAGCCCTCGGGGGCCTCCTCGAGGGGCAGGCGGTGGCTGAAGACGAAGCTCCCCCTGAGCCTTCCCGCCCTCTGCAAGGCCAGCACCTCCCCGATCCAGCGGGGGACGTTGGCCAGACTGCTCCGGAAGGTGATGCCCCGGCTGAAGGCGGAAAGCCAGGGGTAGTCCAGCCTTTCCGCGGTGGGCACCCCCAGGCTGGAGACCACCCCCCCGGGCCCCGCCAGGCGCAGGGCCAGGGCCAGGGCCTCCCCCTCCCCCCCCACCGCCTCCACCACCAGCTCCGCCCCCAGGCCCTCCGTCTCCCGGCGCACCCGGGCCGCGGGGTCCTCCGCCTTGGGGTTGATGGGGAGGCTCCCCAGGGCCCGGGCCTTCTCCAGGCGGCTCTCCTCGGGGTCGATGGCGAAGACCCTTCCCGCCCCCAGGGCGTGGGCCACGGCCTGGGCCATGAGGCCCACCGGCCCCGAGCCCACCACGGCCACGCCCATCCCTGGGGAGAGGAAGGGCCGCACCCCCCCGTAGGCGGTGGTGAGGATGTCCCCGGCCAGGAGGGCCTCCTCCGCGGGCAGGTCCCCGATGGGGAAAAGGCTATGGCGGGCGAAGGGCACCCGCACCCGCTCCGCCTGGGCCCCCGGCAGGTTCCCCAGGGCCAGGCCGAAGCCGTAGACGCCTCCTTTCAGGCAGGCGAAGTACTGCCCCCTGCGGCAGGCGGGGCACTCCCCGCAGGCCACCTGGAAGCTCCCCACCACCCTCTCCCCCAGGGCCAAGGGCACCAGGGGGCCCTTCTCCACGATGCGCCCCACGAACTCGTGGCCCAGGACCGCCCCCGGCAGGACCCCGGCGATCTTGCCGTGGTAGATGTGCAGGTCGGAGCCGCAGATGGCGGCGAGTTCCACCGCCACGATGGCGTCCCCTTCCGCCTCCAGCCTGGGCTCGGGCACCTCCGCCACCGCCACCTGGAAGGGCCCCTGGTACACCACGGCCCTCATGGGACCTCCCGGGCCACCTTGACGAGCTCCTGGGCCGCCTGGGCGTAGGGGGCCAGGGCGGCGAGGGAGCCCTTCTTCAGTTCCAAAAGCCCTCGCAGGAGGGCGCTGAGGGGCTCGAGGCGCCCCTCCAGGACCTCCTGCCAGGTGGCCAGGTCGGCCTCGATGACGAAGTCGGCCTCGGCCTCCCCCTCCACCACCCTCGCCCCCCGGCACGCCCCGTGCCAGAGGTCCAGGACCACCGCCACCCCCTGGGGGAGGCCCTGGGAGGGGTCAGGGCGCACCCTCAGGGCCAGGCTTCCCTCCCAGGTGGCGGCCGCCTTCCGGTAGGCCTCGCTTTGGGAAAGCTTCTGGCAGTAGGCCTGGGCCCAGTTTTCGCTGAAGGGCTGCATGGCTTCCTCCTTTGCACCCAGTATAAGGCCTTGGGGTTAGGCTTGGGGCGTGGTCTACCTCCTGGACCTCTCCGGGGTCTACTGCGAGCCGGTGGAGCCAAGGCTTCTCCGCCTCCTCTCCCAGGCGGGCGGGGAGCCCCTCTTCTACCTCTCCCAGGCCTTCTACGACCTCCTCCCCCGCTTAAGGGTGGAGGGGCCAGGGGTCTTGGAGGCCCTCTTCCCCGGGGCGAGCCGGCTTTACCCCCTGGCCTTCCGCCCCCGCACCCACCCCTTCCCCGAGCCCTTCCACCTGGTGGCCGACCTCCCGCCCCCTGAGGGCTACCGGGCCTTTTTCCACCCGGAGAAGATGGAGGCCTTGGCCCTGGCCCTGCGCTCCTTGGGGCTTTCCCCGGAGGAGGCCCTCTACCTGGACGACAACCCCCTCCTGGTGGTCAGGGCCCGGGAGCGGGGCTTCCGGGCCGAGGTCTTCCGCCCCTAGGGGCGCTCCGGCCAAGGGTGCTTGGGGTAGCGGCGCATGAGCTCCTGGCGCACCTTGGGGTAGTGCCGCTCCCAGAAGCCCTCGAGGTCCTGGGTCACCTGCACCGGCCGCCCCGCGGGGGAGAGGAGGGCCACCGCCACCGGCACCTTCCCCCCCAGCACCCTGGGGGTCTCCCAGAGGCCAAAGGCCTCCTGGACCCGCAGGGCGAGGAGGGGCGGGGCGTCCGGGCGGTACTCCAGGCGCCTTCTCTTCCCCGAGGGCAGGGCCAGGGCCTCGGGGGCCAGCGCCTCCAGGGTCTTCCGGGCTTCCCCCAGGAGGCCAAGGAGGATCTCCTTCCAGGGTAAGCCCCGAAGCTCCTCCTTCTGCCGCACCCCTTCCGTCCAGGGGAGGAGCCAGGAGAGGTCTTCCAGGAGGGCTTCCTCGGAAAGCTCCGGCACCGCCACCCCGTGGGCCTTGAGGAAGGCGAGGCGCAGGAGGACCTGCCGGGCCTCCTCGGGCAGGGGAAGCCCCTCCTTCAGGGCCTCCCGCAGGTGGGCCTCCGTGGGGGGGCCGGGGTCCACCGCCACCCGCTCCAGCACCAGGCTTCCGTGGCGCCGCTCCAGGTAGCCCCTTAGCCTTCCCTCCTCCCACCCCGTCCAGGCCGCCACCTCCGCCCGCTTCAGGAGGTCTTCCCGGGCCAGGGGGGCAAAGAGGAGGAGGCGCCCTTCCTTAGGGCCCGCCTCCGCCCCCACCGCCACCAGGTAGGCCGGGCCTTCCCCGGGGAGGCGGAGGAGGGGCCCTGTGGCCAGGCGGTAGCGCCCCGGGGCCACCCGCTCCGCCGCCCGGTCGGGGTAGGCGGCGAGGAGGAGGCGTCCCACCGCCTCCGGGGCGGGGAGGCGCTCTAGGGGCTTCACCCCAAGCCTCCCCCGCCAAAGGGCAGCGACCCGCTCCACCCCCAAAAAGGCCCCCCGCCCTGCCCGGCGGGCCTCGAGGAGCCCGGAAAGCTTCTCCAGGAGGTCGGGCTCCCCCTCCAGGGGGTCCCGCTCCTCCAGAAGGGCCAGGAGGTCCGCGGCCAGGGGGAGGAGGCCCAGGGCCTCCGCCTCCAGGACCATGCGGGCCAGGCGGGGGTGGGTGGGGAGGAGGAGCATCCGCCGCCCCAAGGGGGTGAGCCCCTCCCCCGCCACCGCCCCCAAAAGCCCGAGGAGGTCCCAGGCGGCCTCGAGGGCCCCTTGGGGGGGCGGGGTGGGGAGGGGGAGGGCCTCCAGCCGTTCCCCAAAGCCCAGGGCCAGGAGGAGGGCCCGGGAGAGGTCCGCCTCCAGGACCTCGGGCCTTTGGGGGGGAAAGGGGCCCTCGGGGTAGAGGCGGTACACCCGCCCAGGCCCCGTGCGCCCGGCCCGGCCCGCCCGCTGCCGGGCGGAGGCCTCGGGGATGCGCACCCGGGCCAGGCGGGTGAGGCCGGTTCTGGGGTCGAAGCGGGGCTTCTTGGCGAGCCCGGTGTCCACCACGGCCCGCACCCCCGGCAGGGTAAGGCTCGTCTCCGCCACGTCCGTGGCCAGGACGATCCTGCGGGGGCCCGGCCGGAGGAGGGCGGCCTGCTCGGCCAGGGGAAGCCCCCCGTGGAGGGGAAAGGCGGGGAGGTCTTCCAGGAGCCTTTTTGTCCTTTCGATCTCCGCCTTGCCCGGGAGGAAGACCAAAACATCCCCTTCCCCCTCCAGAAAGGCCTTCTTGGCGTAGCGGGCGGCCAGGGGCTCCAGGGGTCCTTCGGGGGGCTTGGGCAGGTGGAAGACCGCCACCGGGTGCGCCTCCCCTGCCACCTCCAGGACCGCCCCGGAAAAGGCCCGCCTCAGGTCCTCGTCCGGGGTGGCGGTGAGGAGGGCGATTTTGAGGTCATGCCGCAGGGTTTCCTGCACCCTGAGGAGGAGGGCCAGGCTCAGGTCGGTTTCCAGGTGGCGCTCGTGGGCCTCGTCCAGGAGGACCGCGGAAACCCCTTCCAAGGTGGGGTCTTCCAGGAGGCGCCGGGTGAGGAGGCCCTCGGTCATCACCAGGAGGCGGGTGGCCCCGCTTTCCCTCCCCTCCAGGCGCACCCGGTAGCCCACGGTCTTCCCCAGGGGCTCCCCCAGGTTCTCCGCCAGCCTGGCCGCCACCGCCCGGGCCGCCACCCGCCTTGGCGCAAAGAGGAACACCTGGCCGGGAAGGGCCTGGAGCACCTTTAGGGGGAAGAGGGTGCTCTTCCCCGCCCCCGGGGGGGCCACCAGGAGGAGGCGGCCCTCCTTCCTCAGGAGGGCCACCCCTTGGTCCAGCCAGCCCGCCATTTCCCCTCTTCTGGGGCTAAACGTCCAGCTCCGCGTAGCGGGCGTGTTCCTCGATGAACTCCCGCCTGGGGGCCACGTCCTGGCCCATGAGCTTCTCGAAGAGTTCGCTGGCCTCGAGGGCGTCCTGGAGCTCCACCTGCTTCAGCACCCGCTTTTCCGGGTTCATGGTGGTCTCCCAAAGCTGCTCGGGGTTCATCTCCCCCAGGCCCTTGAAGCGCTGCACCTCGTAGCCCTTGCCCTCAAGCTCCCGGAGGCGGGCGGCAAGCGCCTCGTCGGAGTAGAGGTACTCCACCCGCTTCCCCACCTGCAGGCGGTAGAGGGGGGGCTGGGCGATGTAGACGTGGCCCCTTTCGATGAGGGGACGGAGGTAGCGGTAGAAGAAGGTGAGGAGGAGGGTGCGGATGTGGCTCCCGTCCACGTCGGCGTCGGTCATGAGGATGATCTTGCCGTAGCGGAGGCCTTCCAGGTCGAAGTGGGCCTCCCCGTCCCCCCCGAGGCCCACCCCGATGGCCGCCACCATGGCCCGCACCTCGGCGTTTTTCAGGGCCTTGGCCAGGGAGGCCTTCTCCACGTTCAGGATCTTGCCCCTCAGGGGGAGGATGGCTTGGAAGCGGCGGTCCCGGCCCTGCTTGGCGCTTCCCCCGGCCGAGTCCCCCTCCACGATGAAAAGCTCCGCCTCCTCCGGGTTTTCCGTCTGGCAGTCGGCCAGTTTCCCGGGGAGGTCGTCGGACTCCAGGGGGTTCTGGCGCCGGACCAGCTCCCGGGCCTTCCTGGCCGCCTCCCGGGCCTGGGCGGCCCGCAGGGCCTTCTCGTAGAGGGTCTTGGCGGTCCGGGGGTTTTCCTCCAGGATTTCCAGGAGCCGCTCGTAGACCACCTGGGCCACGGCGCTTCCCGCCTCGGGGTTCAGGAGCTTCCCCTTGGTCTGCCCCTCGAACTGGGGCTTGGGGAGCTTCACGCTCACCACCGCATAAAGCCCCTCCAGGAGGTCGTCCCCCGTGGGCTGGGGGCCCTTCTCCTTGTTGAGGCCCGCCTTCTTAGCGTACTGGTTCAGGGCCCGGCTGTAGGCGCTCTTGAAGGCGGTGAGGTGGGTGCCCCCGTCCCGGGTGGGGATCATGTTGGCGTAGGTGAGGATCTCCGCGGTGTAGCCCTTGGTGTGGATGAGGCCCACCTCCACCTCCACCTCCCCCTCCTGCCCCTTGAGGAGGAAGGGCCGCTCGTAGAGGAGCTCCTCCCCTTCCGCCAGGGCCTTGGCGAAGGAGGCCACGCCCCCCTTGTCCCAGAAGACCTCCTCCCGCCCGTGCTGGCGGTCGCGGAAGACCAGCCTAAGCCCCGCCACCAGGTAGCCCACCTCCCGGAGGCGGGCCCTGATCTTGCTGGGGTCGAAGCCCAGGTTCCCGAAGATCAGGGGGTCGGGCTTGAAGGTGACCCGGGTGCCCCTTTGGCCCTTGGGGGCGGGGCCCACCACCTGGAGGGGCTCCGTGACCTCTCCCCGGCGAAAGGCGATCCGGTGGTGCTTCCCCTCCCGGAACACCTCCACCACCGTCCACTCGGAGAGGGCGTTCACCACGCTGGCCCCCACCCCGTGAAGCCCCCCGGAAACCTTGTAGGCCCCGCTTTCAAACTTGCCCCCCGAGTGCAGGGTGGTGTAGATCACCTCCACCGCGGGCTTCCCCTCCTCGGGCATGAGGTCCACGGGGATGCCCCGGCCGTTGTCCTCCACGGTGAGGGACCCGTCCTCGTTCAGGGTGGTGACGATCTCCGTGGCGTAGCCCGCCAGGGCCTCGTCCACGGCGTTGTCCAGGATCTCCTTGAAGAGGTGGTGGTAGCCCTCCACCCCCGTGCCCCCGACGTACATGGCCGGGCGGTGGCGCACCCCCTCCAGCCCCTTGAGCACCTTGATGGCGGATGCGTCGTAGCTCACCCCCCCAGTATAGCACGGCCCCTCCCCGGGGGTTTTTGCCTTGGGGAAGGGGCGGCGTCCCCTTCGGCCCCCGCAGGGAGTGCGGTCTAGGTCCAGAAAACCCCCTGCCGCCCGGGGCGGCGGGGCGGGCGTCCCCGCCCCAGGCTCCCCCCAGGGGCGCAGGCTTCCTCCCCTTGGGCGCGAAAGCCGCGGCGGGCCCTCCGGACCTCGTCCGCGCGGGGTGGTATAAGATGCCCCCATGGCGGCCCTGGTTTTCCTCCACGCCCTCTTGGGCCTCTTCCTCCTGGTGGCCGTGCCCGCCTTGGCCCTGGTGGGCCTTTTGGGCTTTTTCCGGCCCCTTCCCTCCCGCTTCTACGCCGCCTTGCGCGGTGCCGCCTGGGTGGCCATCTTCCAGGTGGTCCTGGGCTTCGTCCTGTTCCTGGGGGGCCTGAGGCCCCAGGACGCCACCCACCTCCTCTACGGCCTCCTCCTGGCGGCGGGCCTCCACTACCTGGGGGGCCTCGAGCCCGGGGGCTGGTTCCACCGGGGCCTCAGAAACCCCCCCAGGCGCCCGGAGGTCTTCGTGGCCCTGGGCCTCCTCTTCGCCGTGGGCCTGGCCTTCCGGGTCTACTTCACCGGGGGCTAGGGCCCGCTTGCCAAAAGGCCTCTAGCCCTGTACACTGGGCGAGTTGAGGGCCCTCAGGGCCAGCCCCTGGCCCTGAGGGGGTTGCCCTGCGTGGGCAAAGCCGGGGGAAGCCCTTCCCCCGGGCGGATCTTGAGAACACGGGGGCAAGTCCAGGAAGAAGGGAGTGGTGGCACTGCCGACGATCAACCAGCTTGTCCGAAGGGGCCGCGAGAAGGTCCAGAAGAAGAGCAAGGTCCCCGCCTTGAAGGGCTCGCCCTTCCGCCGGGGGGTGTGCACCGTGGTGCGCACCGTCACCCCCAAGAAGCCCAACTCCGCCCTGCGCAAGGTGGCCAAGGTGCGCCTCACCTCCGGCTACGAGGTCACCGCCTACATCCCCGGTGAGGGGCACAACCTGCAGGAACACTCCGTGGTCCTCATCCGGGGGGGCCGGGTGAAGGATCTGCCGGGCGTGCGCTACCACATCGTCCGCGGGGTCTACGACACCCAGGGGGTGAAGGACCGCAAGAAGAGCCGCTCCAAGTACGGGACCAAGCGGCCCAAGGAGACCAAAGGCGCGGCCCCGGCCAAGAAGAAGTAGGTGAGCCATGGCGCGGAGAAGGAGAGCAGAGGTACGCCAGCTAGAGCCCGATCTGGTCTACGGGGACGTGGTGGTTTCGGCCTTCATCAACAAGATCATGCGGGAGGGCAAGAAGAACCTGGCCGCCCGCCTCTTCTACGAGGCCTGCCGCATCATCCAGGAGAAGACCGGGCAGGAGCCGTTGAAGGTCTTCAAGCAGGCGGTGGAGAACGTGAAGCCCAGAATGGAGGTCCGTTCCCGCCGCGTGGGCGGGGCCAACTACCAGGTGCCCATGGAGGTCTCCCCCAGGAGGCAGCAGTCCTTGGCCCTGCGCTGGCTGGTGCAAGCGGCGAACGGGCGCTCCGAGCGGGGGGCGGCCCTGCGCATCGCCCACGAGCTCATGGACGCCGCCGAGGGCAAGGGGGGGGCGGTGAAGAAGAAGGAGGACGTGGAGCGGATGGCCGAGGCCAACCGCGCCTACGCCCACTACCGGTGGTGAGCCATGGCGGTCAAGGTAGCCTATGACCTGAAGAGGCTTCGCAACATCGGCATCGCCGCCCACATCGACGCCGGCAAGACCACCACCACCGAGCGCATCCTTTACTACACCGGCAAGATCCACAAGATCGGCGAGGTCCACGAGGGCGCGGCCACCATGGACTTCATGGAGCAGGAGCGGGAGCGGGGCATCACCATCACCGCCGCCGTGACCACCTGCTTCTGGAAGGACCACCGCATCAACATCATCGACACCCCGGGCCACGTGGACTTCACCATCGAGGTGGAGCGCTCCATGCGGGTGCTGGACGGGGCCATCGTGGTCTTCGACTCCAGCCAGGGGGTGGAGCCCCAGTCGGAGACCGTCTGGCGCCAGGCGGAGAAGTACCGGGTACCCCGCATCGCCTTCGCCAACAAGATGGACAAGACGGGGGCCGACCTGTGGCTGGTGGTCCGCACCATGCAGGAGCGCCTGGGGGCGAGGCCGGTGGTGATGCAGCTTCCCATCGGCCGGGAGGACACCTTCTCGGGGATCATCGACGTCCTCAGGATGAAGGCCTACACCTACGGCAACGACCTGGGCACCGACATCCGCGAGATCCCCATCCCCGAGGAGTACCTCTCCCAGGCCCGGGAGTACCGCGAGAAGCTCATCGAGGCCGCCGCCGACTTCGACGAGAACGTGATGCTCAAGTACCTGGAGGGCGAGGAGCCCTCCGAGGAAGAGCTGGTGGCGGCCATCCGCAAGGGCACCATCGGCATCCAGATCACCCCCCTCTTCTTGGGGTCCGCCCTCAAGAACAAGGGCGTCCAGCTCCTCCTGGACGCGGTGGTGGACTACCTGCCCTCCCCCCTGGACATCCCCCCCATCCGGGGGACCACCCCTGAGGGGGAGGAGGTGGAGGTCCACCCCGACCCCGAGGGCCCTCTGGCGGCCCTGGCCTTCAAGATCATGGCCGACCCCTACGTGGGCCGCCTCACCTTCATCCGCGTCTACTCCGGCACCCTCACCTCGGGCTCCTACGTGTACAACACCACCCGGGGGCGCAAGGAGCGGGTGGCCCGCCTCCTCCGCATGCACGCCAACCACCGGGAGGAGGTGGAGGAGCTCAAGGCCGGGGACCTGGGGGCGGTGGTGGGCCTCAAGGAGACCATCACCGGGGACACCCTGGTGGGGGAGGACGCCCCCCGGGTGGTCCTGGAGTCCATCGAGGTGCCCGAGCCCGTCATCGACGTGGCCATCGAACCCAAGACCAAGGCGGACCAGGACAAGCTCTCCCAGGCCCTCTCCCGCCTTTCCGAGGAGGACCCCACCTTCCGCGTCTCCACCCACCCCGAGACCGGCCAGACCATCATCTCCGGGATGGGGGAGCTCCACCTGGAGATCATCGTGGACCGCCTGAAGCGGGAGTTCAAGGTGGACGCCAACGTGGGCAAGCCCCAGGTGGCCTACCGGGAGACCCTCACCCGCCCGGTGGACGTGGAGGGCAAGTTCATCCGCCAGACGGGGGGCCGCGGCCAGTACGGCCACGTGAAGATCAAGGCTGAGCCCCTGCCCCGGGGGTCGGGCTTCGAGTTCGTGAACGCCATCGTGGGCGGGGTGATCCCCAAGGAGTACATCCCCGCGGTGCAGAAGGGCATCGAGGAGGCCATGCAGTCCGGTCCCCTCATCGGCTTCCCCGTGGTGGACGTGAAGGTCACCCTCTACGACGGCTCCTACCACGAGGTGGACTCCTCGGAGATGGCCTTCAAGATCGCGGGCTCCATGGCCATCAAGGAGGCGGTGCAGAAGGGGGAGCCGGTGATCCTGGAGCCCATCATGCGGGTGGAGGTCACCACCCCCGAGGAGTACATGGGGGACGTCATCGGCGACCTGAACGCCCGCCGGGGCCAGATCCTGGGCATGGAGCCCAGGGGGAACGCCCAGGTGATCCGGGCCTACGTGCCCCTGGCGGAGATGTTCGGCTACGCCACCGACCTGCGCTCCAAGACGCAAGGCCGGGGCTCCTTCGTCATGTTCTTCGACCACTACCAGGAGGTCCCCAAGCAGGTGCAGGAGAAGCTGATCAAGGGTCAGTAAGGGGTCTTGGGGTGGGCCTTCGGGCCCACCCGTGTTTGCCGAAAGGAGAACGGAGATGGCCAAGGGCGAGTTTGTGCG